>JACPQX010000153.1 GCA_016190255.1 Candidatus Methylomirabilis oxygeniifera
CCGTGGGGGTGCTGGAGTCGGCGAAAATATCGACTGAATCTGAGCGCAGCCAGTCACCAGAAGAAGGCCCAGAGCGGCGATCAGGGTTGGCCAGGCCATAACTCTGCCTCTCATGCGCGAGGTTAGGTTGGGGGAAAGGTGACGGTCATTGTCGTCCCTCGCCCTACCTCCGAGTCTACGTCGATGCTGCCGCCGTGCATCTGGACGATACGGTAGACGAGCGACAGCCCAATGCCGTTCCCATCTGGCTTGGTCGTGTAGTAGAGACGAAAGATCTTGTCATATTCCTCGGAGGGAATACCCACCCCCTGATCGATCACGAGGGCTCGAGTGGTTCCTTCGGGAGTGCGCTCGGTGGAGAGCGTGACCGTTCCCCCATGAGGCATCGCCTGGCAGGCGTTCAGGACCAGGTTGAGAAAGGCCTGCCGAAGCAACTCGTCATCGCCGTGAATAGCGGGAATCTCGTGGTCGAGATCGAGGACAATACTGACCCCTCCGTGTGCGCCTTGCATCTCCGCCAGGTGCGCGACCTCTCCGAGGAGGTTATTCAGGTCCAGCGGAAGGGGCTGTAGCGTCTGGGGGCGCAGGAATCGGAGAAAGCCCTGCACGACGCGGTCAAGGCGATGGATCTCTCCCCCCAAGACCTCCAGACTCCGCGCCACTTCCGCGGAAGGATCACCGAGCTTCTGCTTAAGAAGCTCAAGATGAATGCTCATGGCGTTGAGCGGGTTTTTCACCTCGTGCGCCACCCCGGAGGTCAGCTTTCCAAGATCGGCCAGTTTCCGGGAGTAGTCAACGAGCGACTGGATGTGGCGGAGTGGCTCGACGTTCTTCAGGAGGATCATGCCTCCAACGATTCCGCCCTCGTCCAGAACCGGATAGACGGAGGCGAGTATGTCGAGGGGTGTGGCGGGGTCGCCCGGCAGCTTGAGGGGAAGGTTCCTTGTCGGCTGCTGGCGTGAGAAGGCGTCACTAATCGCCTCTGCCAGCGGATGGGTGGATCCCAGCACATCCCGTACTGGCTGGCCGGCCGCCTCCAGGAGGGGGCGCGCCAGCAGGTCTTCAGCCGCCGCATTTGCGAAGATGATGGCCTGTTCTCTGTTCACAAGAATAATCGCGTCTTCGAGGCGATGGACGATTCCCTCCAGCTTGACCTTCTCGCTGAGCAGTGAGGATCGGTCCTCCTGGATCTGGCGTCCCAGCAGGTTGAGCTTTGTGGCGATCTGTCCTAATTCATCGTCGCGATCGGAGGCGAAGGGCGCGTCGAACTCGCCGCGTGCCATCCGATCGACCCCTTGGGCAATCTGGCGCAGCGGCTTGACAACCAGGTTCGAGAGGCCGAGGGCCACGACCCAGGCGAGAGGGAAGGCGAGGCCCACCAACAGGAGGCTTTGCCGGACGGCGGCGGATAGCTCGCGCCAGAGGAGGCTTCCCGCAAGGCCCAACCTGATCGCTCCAAAGGGCTGGCCGTTCAGGCTGAGCGGCAGGGTCGTCTCGAACACCTCGTGGCTCCGGGTCAGCTTGACGAGCTGCCTGAGCGGGTTCATCTCGGCGAGTTGTTGAATCTGCGGCCGGGCGGCTGCCTTCTCCCCCTGACGCGAGCGCTGGCTGTGCACCAGGATGGTGTCGAAGCGGTCAGTGATCATCGCGTACAGCAGGTGAGGAGAGTAGCCGATGGTCGAATCGAGCAGCGCGCGGAGTTCGGGGTCGCGTTGCAGCGCGTACTCTGGGCGACTCCCTGCAGCGCGACCGAGCGCCCGGGTGCTGCCGGAGAAGATCTGTCGAGCCTGTAAGTGACCTTTCTCCGCCGCGTCCTGCACCACCAGGCGGGTCGTCGTTGAGAGATGGACGACGGTCATGAGCGAGACGATCAGGAGAACCAGGAGCGTGACCCCGAGGACTTCCTTGCCGCGGATGCCGAGCGCCATCGTCTTATTCCTTGGCCTCCGCCGTGGAGGAGGGCGCTTCCCGATAGCGAGCCAGCTTGTTGTGCAGCGTCTTGAGGCTGATCCCAAGTATCTCCGCGGCTCGCGTCTTGTTCTGGTTGGTTCGTTCCAATGTCTTCATGATCAGGCTCTTTTCCGCCGCATCGATAGTCGTTCCGACGTTGAGGACCAGTTCTGGCGTCTGACCGTGACGTTGCGCCCGGAAGTCCGGCGGCAGGTCGGTGGGCGCGATCATTTTGCCTTGGGTCACGAGGATCGCCCGCTCCAGCACATTTCGCAACTCCCGGACGTTGCCGGGCCAGTCATGCTCTGTGAAGACGGTCAGGGTCCCCTCATCCACCCCGCGGACCGCCTTTCCGTATTTGGTGTTAAACTCTTCGAGGAACGATTGGACGAGTGGCGGGATGTCCTCTCGTCGCTCTCGCAGCGGCGGAAGATGGAGACCGAAGACGTTGAGCCGGTAATAGAGGTCCTCGCGAAGCAGGCCGTCGTGAACCGCTTGCGCCGGGTCCTTATTGGTGGCAGCGACGATCCGAACATCCACGCGTAGTTCGGTCTTGCCGCCCAGCCGGCGAAAACTGCCCTCCTGGAGGATCCTGAGGAACTTGGCCTGGGTGGGGACCTTCATCTCTGACACCTCGTCCAAGAAAATGGTCCCGCCGTCAGCCAGCTCAAAACAGCCCATCCTCCTGTCTGTGGCGCCGGTGAATGCCCCCTTCTCGTGGCCCAAGATCTCGCTTTCGAGCAGCGTCTCCGGAATGGCGGCGCAATTGATCGGAACGAACGGGGCCTGCTTGCGGGGCGAGAGATCGTGGATCGTTCGGGCCGCCAACTCCTTCCCGGTCCCGCTTTCTCCCCAAATAAGGACGGGCGCTGTACTGGGGGCTGCCAGCTCCATCAACCGATAAAACTCCTTCATGCCTTGCGTATTCCCGACCAGTCTTCCGAATCGACCTAGGTGGCGGACTTGATGGCGGAGAAGTTTGACCTCCTTCAAGACCGCAGCCCGCTCGAGGGCCTTTTCCACCAGGAGCCGAAGCCTTCCCACATCGACCGGCTTGGTGATGTAGTCGTAGGCCCCCTCGCGCATCGCCTCGACCGCAGTCTCGATGGTGCCCTGGCCGGTCAGGATGATCAGTGAGGGCGAAGCGGTGTCATCCTTGAGGGCTTGAAGGAGGGCGAGACCATCCATCTTCGGCATGACGAGATCGGTGATGACGAGGGCCGGTCGGAACTCGGATGCCTTCTGCAAGGCCTCCTCGCCGTCGGCCGCAGCAGCCACTTCATACCCCCAGCTCCCGAGCAGCTCCTGAAGCCCTCGGCGTGAGGTGGATTCGTCATCGGCAATCAGGATCTTCGCTTTTCTCATAGCCCTCACCACAAGACCCCTTCGACGCGGTCCCATCATAGGGTCTTTCGGCGAATTTGTGAAGTCTCAATCCTCACCCGCCGATTGAAATGTCCCGGTCACTATGGTACTGTTCGTTGTCAGGATGGGTAGCGAAGCAAGCTCGGCAACCAAGAAGATCAGACCAAGGCGCCCTGGCGGGTGGTCCTGGCTGCTCCTGGCCATTGCCACCACAGGCTGTGCCAGCCTCTTTCCAGAGACCTCCCCATCCACCGGGGCCCCGGCCAGCGCCAAGCGACTCTCCTTCACGATGGTCGCCCGGAACTATCGGTGCGAACCCTCCGTTCTGGCCGTGGACCGGGAGGGGAGATCGGCCCTGGTCACGCTGACCCTTCGCAGCGACGGCGCCAAGCACATCTTCTCTATCCCGGATTTTGGGATCAGGCGATACCTGGAGCCGGGACAGGAGGCGACCGTCGAGTTCCTCGCGGAGCGATCGGGGGTCTTCGATTTCGGCTGCACCCGCTTTCCTGTGATTACCCCGCTCGATCACAAGGGAAAGCTCGCCATCAAGTAAGAGATCGTGATGCGACAGTGGCGAGACCCCAAACCTTCTTATTCGATGCAGATTCGGACGTTGTCCGCATGTCGGCCGATGCACACCTTCGACGAGGTTAGAGTAACTCCCCTCGAAGTACCGTGATTGCCTGTCCGCCGAGGTAGACGCGCGCCCCACTCACCCGAACCCGCACCACTCCCCCCCGTCTCGAGGCTTGATACGCGACGAAGTCAGTCTTGCCGAGCCGAGTGCTCCAAAACGGACCGAGACAACAGTGCGCGGAGCCTGTGACCGGGTCTTCAGGGATGCCTGTGCTCGGAGCAAAGAATCGGGAGACGAAATCATACGTTGGGGAGGCGGCACGACTGGTGACCATGACCCCCCGGACCGGGATCGTGCCTAAGAGGGCAAGGTCCGGTTTCATGTAGCGCACGGTTGCCTCTGAATCGACCTCCACCAGATAATCGAAGCGGTTCTTTCCAACATAGTTCATCGTGACCCCTAAGGCCCTTGCCAGATCAGGGGGCGCCGGCGCCGGCTCTGCGGGCTCGGCGGGGAAATCGAGTTCGATCCAACCACCATTGCGGGTCGCGGTCAGCAGTCCGCTACGGGTATCAAAACGCGCCTGCGCGTCGGGCCCCAGATGTCCTGCTTCCCACAGCACATGTGCGCTGGCCAGGGTGGCATGACCACACAGGTCCACCTCGACCGTGGGGGTGAACCAACGCAACAGGAAGCCATCCGCGCGACGGTGCAAGAATGCGGTCTCGGACAGATTCATCTCGCGCGCCACGTTCTGCATCCAGCCTTCATCGCCGGGTGCGGGCAGCACGCACACGGCTGCCGGGTTGCCCGTGAACCGTCTGTCCGTAAACGCATCTACCAGCGTGATTGGCAGTCCCAAGGGGAATGTCCTAAGGGGTGACAGCTTAACCGAGCTACGACGCATATTGAGCCTCTCCATTGCCGAATGACCAGTTCTCGCGAGGAACCTCAACCAAACTGATCAGCAGGTCTTGGGGCCGCAACCCGGGGCTCACCCCGAGCAGTTCGGCCATCCGGGCGTAGAGCGCCCGCTTCTGCTCCGTGGAGCGTCCGGCATTGAGTGTGATCTGCACGAACACGACATCATCGCTCCGGGTGATCTCAAGATAGGCCGGATCATGGATCAAGCTCTCTGCAGGATGCTCGGTGATGACCTGGAAGCGATCCAATGGGGGGACGTTGATGGTCTCAACCATCGCCCGGTGAATGCCATCGGCAATCGCTCGGCGGTACGCCTCGGGCTTGCCCTCTCGAAGCGAGATGCGGACCAGCGGCATGGAGCCCTCCTCGTGTAAAGTTCAAACGTCGTCTGTGGATGTAGGGACGCGCAGGCAAACCGAGCCCGCGACACTTCCGATCTCCGCACCTACGGGTTGGCCTCCAGAAACTCCTCGATGCAGGGGACGATCCTCTCCGGCGCGTCCTCCTGCAAGAAGTGGCTCGCGTCTTCGATTTCGACTGTCGTCGCCTGTGGGTAGATGTGCTGCCACGTGCGCAGGACCGACTCGGGGAGCACCGGGTCCCTCATGCCCCACACCAACAGCGTCGGCGTCCCGGCGAAATAGGAGAGCCCCTCTTCAACCCGCTTCATCTCCGCGTAAGACGCCTCCGTTTCATGGACGGGAATGTCGCGCGACCAGCACAGCATCGCGAGGCGCGACTCTGGCGTGGGGAAGGGGGCACGGTACGCCTCCAGCACCGTCTTCGTCAGGTTCTCCGCTCGATGCGTCGAGCCCAGCAGGGCGGGTTCGAGATAGCCATTCTTCTCCAATATGAACTTTTCCCCTCGTTCGGAGCGGATGAGTTCTATGAGCCTGGGAAAGGGCGCGCCGGGCCAGGGGGCACATGCCCAGGTATTCATGAGGACGAGGCGCTTGATCCGATCGGGGTGACGGGTCGCAAATCCAAGCCCAACCGGCCCCCCCCAGTCATGTAGGACCAACGTCGTGTTGTGCAGGTCCAGATGCAGCAACAGGGCTTCGAGATTCTCGATGTGGTGGCGAAGCCGATATGGATACGGTTCTCGAGGAGTCCCGGACTTGCCCATCCCCATGTGATCCGGCACGATACAGCGACGGTGTTGCGAGAGAATCGGGATGAATGTGCGGTACAGGTAACCCCAGGTCGGATCGCCATGGATCAGCACGATCGGTTCACCTCGGCCCTCGTCCACGAAGTGCATCTCAAAGCCATTCACGCGATAGTAGTGGGGCGCAAAATTGAAGCTGCCCTCAAACGTGTCGGTTCTGATGTCGATCACCTTCGCCTCCCGGGCTGTCGGAGTCTCCCAGTTGACTGCGGTGCGTCCGGTTGCTGGGTGGAATCCGGCCGAAAGTACGTCAGTGTGTGGTGCGTCAGCAGGGTGCCCTTTGTGGTCACGCACTCCGCAACCCCGTAGACGAGGCGCTTCCCCAACTTCAGGATCCTCGCGGCACACCGGAAGTCTTCTTGCTTTGCCGCACTGAGGAAGTTCGTTTTCATTTCGATCGTCACTGAGTGGTCCGTTGGGCCGAGGCGGGTCATGAGGGCGAGCCACATGGCCACGTCAGCGGCGGCCATGAACACCGGACCGCTTACGAGGCCACCCGGCCGCTCGAACGATGCTTGGAACGGCACGTCGAGGGTGCACGCTCCATCAGCGATCGAGTGGAGCCTGAATCCGTAGATCCGGGCAAAGGCGGCCTCCGACAGGACCTGTTGCAGCTCGGATTCCGTCGCAGCAAGAGCCATAAGCGCATTCCTCCGACAGTACCGTATGTCCGGGCTATCCCAAGGAGGTCAGATATGGACCCCCGCCTGTCACGGAGCCGTCGCGGCGGACCCTCTTATCCGTGCCGGCTACTCGAGCGATCAGGCCGAACCTTTGCTCCCAGGGGAGCCGAAATCCTGATTGGCCAAACGACCTAATCACCATCATACCGCCTGCACCAACGCCCTCCCTGGACCTTACTCTTCTCCCACACGCTCACGCCAGTAGTAGGGTCTTCGTCGGCCATGAGCTATCGCAAGAACCAAGATGTGCTGGCCCATCATTTCATAAACAATCGAGTAGGGAAACTTGCGAACGACTATGCGGTGCCGTTCGGCATCGAATTTGGGCCACCGCAGGGGGCTCTGGGCAATCAAGCGAAGACAGCGGTCAATTTCGCGCTCGAAGTCAGCGGCAACGCCGACTCCACGGGCAAAGTACCAAGAAAAAGCTGCCTCGTAATCCTCCGCTGCGCCAGGGTGGAGGACGACTCTAGGTTTCGCCACGAGCCTGCTTTCTGACCCTTGATTTTACCTGCCTCCAGGGGAGGGGACGGACTGCGCCCTCCTTAATCTCGCGCGAGCGCCGTTCAATTTCAGCCGCCCAAGCTGCGTCCACATCCTTATCAGTTCCTGGTTCCAAGCTAGCGAGGAGCTCCTCCACCACGAGGACCCGCTCATTCTCCGGTAGCTGGATAGCGGCCTTGATAATGTCCTTAGCGAGTCGTGCCATGATCAATACCCTCCATTACCGTCACCATACCCTTGATGTTGGCCTTCTTATCGCGCGCAGGCGACTGGCGGCGTCCAAGTGCTCCCGATGAACCGTAAGTCCAAAGTCGGATGCGTTGTAATGCAGCATCCAAATGGCGCAGTCACAGCTTCCATTCACGAATTTATGCCAAATTCAAACCTTCCGCCCCTAGTTATGAAAGTGCCACCCGCAGGTGCAGTCCTGCGGGAGGGTCAGTGCCAGATGTTTCTTCCCACAGCCACGGCAGACGACTAGTAGGTCGACACCAGGTTGAATTTCATCTGAAAACATGTGAACCAGCGTTGGGTCCTTTGTATTGACAAGCCGCACTGCTTGAAAGCTTTTGGGTTGTCCCCCAAAAACTCCCTTGCCGGTCGTAAAACCAAAGTACGCAAACAGGCTCACCTTTCCACCATGCCAACCTGGACAAGGGACAACTAGGCTCCCTGAGGAAGCAACCCACTGAATGGACTGGACGAGATCGAGACTGGGATCGAAGTGAGAAACGTTCGGGTCTGCATTGGGGTTCCACGCTGAATGCGGGAAGTAGACCCCCGAGCTAACGAGTGTGAAGCCATGCTTCAAGAACTTGGACCGCTGGTAGGAGGTTGGCGTTTGGACCATGAATGTAGGGTGATAGCCGCAGTTTCCACAACCCTGCGCTGGACTCCAGCTCGCCGAACCACATTTTATGCAATTGCCAATCAAAGTATTATCTCTCTACTGTTGGTCCGCTTAGTATCTGGTTGCCGATGCCAGAAGTCAAGGCAGTTCGGCGCTCTTTCCGCTGTGGTCTTCGTCAGGGATTCCGGCTCGAATCCGGCTGTGCGGAGGATGATCACCCCGGCGAATGTCATGCTGTTCACGGTTGCAAGGCCTTGACCAAGAAGCTCACCACCACTCAGGTTGAAGAGGATTATGGGAAAGCGATCGGGAAGGAGGTGGGCTGTTCGCATCATCTGGTCCCGGCGATCAGGTCCGGTGGGAATGCCAGCGGCTTCGATATGCCGTTCAGTCTCTGCCCTGGCTGGCAGCTCGCAGACGGGGGAGGTCGTGGCTGGAAGGGTTAGCCAGCCCAGCAGAGCAGTAGAGGACAGCAGGAACCTCGTGATTCTCTTTCGAGGCGCGAGGCGTGATCTCTGTGACCAGCGCGATCCGGAACCAGGGGTGAAGGCTGAGCCTCACGTCACAAAGGCCGGCTTCGGTCGCCATGCGGAGCAGCTCCTCCGGTTTAAACCCACGAATGACTGACATCGGGCCGTCATGGCGGGTCAAGCGGTTACCAGACAGCAGCCGAGTGGCGATCCCTGTGAGGAGGTGGGCTCGCCGGCTTCGCATCAGGTCGATCACGATCAACCCGTGCCGAGCCACCCGTCTCATCTCCGACAAGAGGTGGACTCCTTGCGCCTCGGTGAGGTGGTGAAAGAAAAGGGAGCAGAGGACGTAGTCGAAGCTGCCGTCCGGGTAGGGGAGCGGCGGCGCCTCCACCTTTCGCAGTCGAATCTCCGGATACGCCGCCGACCATTCGGTGGCAGCGGCGAGAACGCGATCGTTACGGTCCACAGCCTCGACGGTCACGGCGAGCTTGCGCTGTCTGGCCCAGCGGCAGATGGATCGCGGTATGTCGGCCCCACCGGTGGCGATGTCAAGAACCATGGGCCGGGTCTGCGAGCGCTCGGCGATCATCCGACTCAGGTGCAGCCGGACCGTTCGGACGCCGCCGAAGTAGCAGTTCAGACGTTCCAGGTCCAGCAGATTTCCGCGGACCTCCTCGTCGGAATTGCCTGGACGGTCCAGCAACTCGACCACCCCCTCCAGGCGTGGGAGGGGGACCCAAGCAGTCACCATCGAAGCAGCGCGCCCTCGGCGCAAAAGCCGGGACCGAGCGCGATCATGAGGCCCAGATCGCCCGGAGACGCCTGTCCGGAATTGAGCACCTCGTTCAGGACGAAGAGAGCCGTGGCGGACGACATATTCCCGAAATTCCGCAGCACCCTCCTGGAGAACGCCAGATCCTCGTCCCTCAAGCTCATCGCACGTTGCGCCCGTTCAAGGACGCCCCGTCCGGCGGAGTGGAGGACCCAGAATCGAATCTCCTCCTGCTTCAGGTGATAGCGAGCCAGCATTCCCTCCGTGAGCGTCTTGATCATCGAGGTCGCAATTCCCCGAATCTCCTTGGACAGGAGGATGCGGGGTCGTCCATTCGGATACGTGAACCCCATCAACTCGAGGTACTCCGGGCGGACCAGGCTCATGTGGCCCAGCACTTCAACCCCGGGGCCCCCGGACGCCAGGATGGCCGCGGCGGCCCCGTCCGCAAAGATGGCGTTGGCCACTGCGGTCTCCAACGAGTCGTCGAGGTAATAGGTGGAGGAACAGATTTCCACCGAGACAATCAGCGCACGATGGTCCGGAAAGGCCATCAGATGATCATGGGCCTGTTGCAGCGCGATCATCGCGCTCGCACAGCCCATGTCTCCCACGTGGACCCGCTGGACCCGCTCATTCATCCGAAACTCTCTGACAAAGTAGGCATCGAGACCAGGGCAGAGCCGGCCGGTGCATGAGGTAGTGGCGAGGAAGTCGATCTCTTGAGCGGAGCACGCCGCTTGGTCCAATGCCCGCCGGATTGCCTCGCAGCCGATCTTGACGCTCCCCTCGCGGTACCGGGCGCTCAGCTCGTCGGTCGTCTCGGTTGGGCGGAAGCTGGCTCTATCCAAGTAGAGGTGCCGGCGCTCGATCCCGCTGTGGAGGAAAAAGCCGCGCCGTCGCTCGTCGGTGTAGGGAGAGAAAGCAAGGAGCTCTTCCTGGGAAAACTGGGCTGCGGGATTGGCGGTTGCGAGTGCGATGATTCTTGGGTGAGCCATCACTGATTCTCCTTAGGCCTGGGCGAGGCCAGTCTTGATTGTGCCGCGTCTCGGTTACCCGCCGCCCGATCTGCTTCAATCGGGAACACGGAACCGCGAACGTGGAACGCGACAAGCAGAAGTCACAACCAGGAACGTGAAACCTGGAACTCGGAACGCGCACCTCACGATCGTAGTGTATCAACTCCGCTCTTGCAACAGCTATTCTGTCTAAATTGCGGCGGGGGCGCAAGGGTGAAGGGCCTCAGAGATCCCGTTCGATTTGACATCAGAGAGCGCCCACTTTTCCCTTGACAAAAATAGAACAATCTTTGAAGATCGGCCCGTAACTGAAACGACGTTCCTCTTTCGTTCCCCTCCTTCACCCTCACATTCATTAGTTCGACCATGATGCGACCGCCGAGATCGGGCCCTGCAATGAACGCCGCGTGTGAGCCGCGGATCCTCTTGGCCCGGGAGAGCATGGTATGAGCGAGCCCGCCGGACCCCTGAAGCGCACTCCTCTCGTCGATGTCCATCGGCAGCTTGGCGCCAAGATGGTCCCATTCGGTGGCTGGGAGATGCCGGTCCAGTATGCCGGGATCCTGGAGGAGCACCGGGCCGTCAGGAGCAAGGCGGGCCTGTTCGATGTCTCGCATATGGGGGAGTTCGAGATCAAGGGTCGCGGGGCCCTGGAAGCGGTGCAGCGCATCACCACGAACGATGCCTCACGCCTCGGCGTCGGCCAGGTCCAGTATTCGGCCCTTACGACCCCGGAGGGGACCTTCGTCGATGATGTGACGGTGTACAAGTTCGCGGACGACTGGTACTGCCTGACGGTGAACGCCTCGAACATTGAGAAGGACTTTGCCTGGGTCCGCGAGCATCTCCCGCCGACCAGCCACGTGAGGAATGCCAGCGATGAGATCGCCCTGTTGGCCCTTCAGGGGCCCAAGGCGCAGGAGATCCTCCGGAAGCTCACCCCCGTCGAGTTGGGGCAGATCAAGTATTACTGGTTCGTTGAGGGGAAGGTCCTTGGCGCGGATAGCTGCATCTCCCGGACAGGCTATACGGGCGAGGACGGCTTCGAGATCTACACCCAGTCCCAGCACGCCGTTCGCCTCTGGAACGCCCTGCTGGACGCGGGGGCTCCCGCGGGCCTGAAGCCCTGAGGGCTCGGCGCGCGCGACACGTTGCGCCTCGAGGCAAAGATGGCCCTCTACGGCAACGACATCGACGACCGGCATACGGTGCTCGAGGCCGATCTCGGCTGGATCGTGAAACTGGGAAAGGGGGAATTCATCGGCCGTGAGGCGCTGGCCCGGCAGAAGGCAGAGGGGGTTCGCCGAAAGCTGGTCGGCTTTGAAATGGTTGGACGTGGGATCGCCCGCTCTCATTATCCGATCGTCAAAGGTGGGAAGGCGATCGGCGAGGTGACCAGCGGGAGCCCGGCCCCGTGGCTCGGAAAGAACATCGGGCTGGGGTACGTGACGGCGGAGCACGCGGCCGTGGGCACCGAGTTTGAGGTCATGATTCGAAACAGCCCGGTCCTCGCGAAGGTGGTCCCGACGCCGTTCTACAAAAGGCCACGGTAGGAGAGTTCACAGTTCACATAGTTCATAGATACATTAGCGGGATGAACACTTCGCCTTTCAGATCCTGCCATTCTTAACGAGTGTGGTGTTGGTTGGCCCGGCTTTCTGTTTGCTCTGTTGTGACTGTGAACCATGAACTATCAACTATGAACTGTCGCGGGAGGTCATCATGTACCCGGAGGGTCTGCACTACACCAAAGAGCACGAGTGGATCAAGCTCGAGGGGGATCGAGGACGGGTCGGAATCACCCACTTTGCCCAGAGCCAGCTTGGCGACGTCGTTTTCGTGGAGCTGCCGAAAGTCGGCAAGCCGCTCCGGCAGATGGAGGCGTTCGGGGTCGTAGAGTCGGTGAAGGCGGTCTCTGACCTGTTCTGTCCCGTGACCGGGCAGGTGGTGGAGACCAACTCCACGCTCGAGTCGAAACCGGAACAGATCAATAGTGACCCCTACGGCAAGGGGTGGATGATCGTGGTGAAGATTGCGGAGCCCAAGGAGCTGCGCAATCTGATGACGGCTGAGAAGTATAAGGCCTATCTGGCGGCGGAGGGTCACTGATGCGGTACATCCCGAATACCGAGGCTGATTGCCGCACGATGCTTGATGCCATCGGCGTCCGCTCCAGCGAGGAGCTGTTCGCCGATATCCCCTCCAAGCTGCGGCTAAAACGGGGTCTGGATCTGCCTCCCCCGCTCTCAGAGAGCGGGTTGAGGAGGCAGATGAATGCGCTGGCCAGCAAGGACGCCGACGTGGACCGGTACTCTTCGTTCCTCGGCGCCGGCGCCTACAATCACTTCATCCCTGCCGCCGTCTCGCATCTGGTCTTTCGATCCGAATTCTTCACGGCCTATACCCCCTATCAACCCGAGATCTCGCAAGGAACACTCCAAGCGATCTACGAGTACCAGACGCTGATCTGTCAGCTTACCGGCATGGAGATCGCCAACGCCTCGATGTACGATGGCTCCTCCGCATTGGCCGAGGCGGTCCTGATGGCCCACCGGATCAACGGCCGCTTGGAGGTCTTGATGCCTCGCGCGGTCCATCCTGAGTACCGAATGGTATGCCGGACCTATGCCGGCAAGCTCGGTCTGAGCCTACTCGAACTCCCCTACACCGACAAAGGCACGACCGATCTGAAGCAGGTGAAGGCGGCGCTTTCGCCCAGAACCTCTTGTGTCGTGGTCCAGAGCCCGAATTTCTTCGGGGCCCTCGAGATGTTGGAGGAGATCGCCGAGGCCGCTCATGGTGCCGGCGCCCTCCTGGTGGTGGCTGTGGCCGAGCCGGTCTCGCTCGGGATCGTCCGATCCCCCGGAGAATGCGGGGCCGACATCGTCGTTGGGGAGGGCCAATCGTTCGGGAACCACCTGAATTTCGGCGGCCCCTACCTCGGTTTCTTTGCCACGAAAGAGGCCTACCTTCGGAGCATGCCCGGTCGCCTCGTTGGGCAGACCGAAGACAAACATGGGCGAATCGGCTACGTCCTGACGCTCTCCACTCGCGAGCAGCACATCCGTCGGGAGAAGGCGACGTCGAACATTTGCACGAACGAAGGATTGTGCGCCCTGACGGCCTCGGTGTACCTCTCCCTGCTGGGCCGGACCGGCCTCAGAGAGCTCGCGCTGCTGAACCTTCGCAAGACCGCCTACACCAAGGCGGCATTCTCCAAGCTCCGTGGATATGAGGTACGATTCTCCGGACCGACCTTCAACGAATTCGTCGTCAGGTCAA
>JACPQX010000144.1 GCA_016190255.1 Candidatus Methylomirabilis oxygeniifera
ATCCCGAGTCGATCCTCACGAAGGAGGGTAAGGGGCTGCTCAGGAACTTCCTCTCCCTCTCCTGAGGAGGCTATCGGAGGCGTGTCATGATCCTCGAATCGTTGAAGAAGGTGGTGGAACGGGAAGACCTAAGCGCGGAAGACGCCTTCATGACCATGGATGAGATCATGTCCGGAAAGGCGACGGACGCGCAGATCGCGGCGTTTCTCACGGCGCTTCGACTCAAGGGCGAGACGGTTGCCGAGATCACCGGTTTTGCCAGGGCCATGCGCGAGAAGGTGTCCCCCGTGAAGGTACGCGGCCACGTGGATGCGTCGATCTCGGGCACTGACCGGGAGGCGCTTGTGGACACGTGCGGTACCGGGGGCGATGCGAGCAACACCTTCAACATCTCGACCGCTACCGCGTTCGTCGTGGCGGGCGCGGGAATCCCGGTGGCCAAACACGGCAACCGTTCTGTGTCGAGCCTGTGCGGGAGCGCCGATGTGGTCGAGGCATTGGGCGTCAGTCTCGAGCTGCCGCCCGAACAGGTGGGACATTGCATCGACGAGGTCGGTATCGGCTTTCTCTATGCGCCGCTTCTCCACAAGGCGATGAAGTACGTGATGACGGCCCGCCGGGAGATCCGAATCCGGACGGTTTTCAACATCCTGGGGCCGCTCACCAACCCGGCGGGAGCATCGGCCCAGGTGATGGGCGTGTATCAGGCGGGGCTCACCGAGGTCTTGGCTCGGGTGTTGAACGAGCTGGGATCGAGGCGGGCCTTCGTCGTTCACGGCCTTGACGGCCTCGATGAGATCTCGGCCTCGGGTGAGAGCAAGATCTCAGAGGTCAAGGGAGGTCACGTCCACACCTACAAGGTGTCGCCGGAGGATTTCGGCCTGAGGCGGTCTCGTCTCAGCGACCTGCAGGGGGGCAACGCCGCGGAAAACACCCAGATCATCAGACGCATTCTCAGTGGAGAGGAGGGCCCGAAACGTGACGTCGTGATGATGAACGCCTCGCTGGCCATCATCGCGGGCGGCAAGGCCGCTGACCTTCAGGAGGGTGTCAAGGTGGCCGCCCAATCGATCGACAGCGGCGCCGCTATGGAGAAACTCCGCAGGTTGGTGGAGTTCAGCCAGCGACACAGGGCGCACCGAGGGTGAGCGGGATCCTCCGTACGATTCTCGAGCGAAAGCGGGACGAGGTCGCAGAGCGGGCGACTGTTGCCCCGCTGGCGGAGCTGAGGGCGAGGGCGTTGGACTCGCCTCCTCCACTCGATTTTATCGGGGCCGTCGCGCGGATGCGAAGAGGGGCGACGCGGCTCTCGCCCCTCAGAGCGATCGCTGAAATCAAGCGGGCTTCTCCGTCACACGGGACGATTCGCGATCCCCTTGATGTGGGCGAGATAGCGGCTGCCTACCGGGCGGGGGGGGCCTGCGCCATCTCGGTCCTGACGGACGGCCCGTTCTTTAAGGGAAGCCTGAGCGATCTGGCGGCAGCGAAGGCCGCTGTCGATCTTCCGCTGCTGAGAAAGGAGTTTATCGTCGAGCCCTACCAGATCTACGAGAGCCGGGTGCATGGCGCCGACGCCGTGTTGCTCATCGCCGCGGCCCTCGATCCGTTCCAACTCCTGGACCTGCATTCGCTGGCCATATCGCTCTCGCTGCACCCGCTGGTGGAAGTCCACACCCTGGCAGAGCTCGACGTCTCGCGAAAGGGGGGGGCCACGTTGATAGGGATCAACAATCGCGACCTTGCCACCTTTGAGACCAGTCTGGAAACGACATTTACCCTCCTCCCGCACGTTCCGGCAGAGGCGGTTATCGTGAGTGAGAGCGGCATCAGCCGACCGGAGCAGGTGCGGCGTCTGTCAGAGGCGGGAGTGGATGCGATCTTGGTCGGGGAGACGTTGCTGAAAAGCGCTGACCCCGGCGGGAAGCTTCAGGAGCTGTTGCGGGGCGCGACGGGATGACACGGGTCAAGATCTGCGGGATCACGTCGCGCGAGGACGCGCAGGCCGCGGTGGAAGCCGGAGCGGATGCCCTTGGATTCATCTTCGTGGAAGGCACACCGCGCTGGATCGAGCCGAAGGAGGCCGCCGCCATCACGATCGAGATGCCGCCATTCGTTACCGCCGTCGGGGTGTTCATCGACCGGACTGCCGAGCAGATCGAGGAGATCGCAACCTCATCTGGAATCTCCCTGGCGCAGCTCCATGGAAGCGAGCCCCCGGGGCAGTGCGTCCGCTTGCGACTTCCGTATGTGAAGGCGATCCGGGTTCAGTGCGAAGAGGACCTGGCGCGGCTTCACCAGTACACACGGGCGAGGGCCTTTCTCCTCGACGCGTACGTCCCCGACCGACCGGGCGGGACAGGAAAAACCTTCCCCTGGGAGATCGCGGCCCGAGCGGCCCGCGAGTCTCGGATCATTCTTTCCGGCGGGCTGACGCCCGAGACAGTGGCCAGGGCCGTGATACAGGTCAGGCCTTACGCCGTCGATGTGTGCAGCGGGGTCGAGTCCTCACCTGGCCGGAAAGATCATCGAAAGGTGCGAGAGTTCATTGACCAAGCGAAGAAGGCCGGAGGGCGCTGACTCGAGGCGTCGGGAACCCATCCCTGATGCCAGCGGACACTTCGGAAGATACGGGGGAAAGTTTGTCCCCGAGACCCTGATGGCGGCGCTCGCGGACTTGGAGCAGGTCTACTTGAAGGCCAAGGCCGATCCGAACTTCGAGTCGGAGATGCGGGGCTATCTCCGGAACTACGTGGGGCGTCCCACGCCCCTCTATTTCGCTGAGCGACTGACCGAGCATCTCGGAGGAGCACGGATCTACCTCAAGCGTGAAGATCTCTGTCACACCGGCGCTCACAAGATCAACAATACCCTGGGGCAGATCCTTCTCACTCGCCGCATGGGCAAGCCGAGGGTCATCGCCGAGACGGGGGCAGGACAGCATGGGGTTGCTACGGCGACAGTCGCCGCCCGGTTCGGGTTGGTCTGTGAGGTCTTCATGGGGACAGAGGACATGCGGCGACAAGCCCTGAACGTTGTCCGTATGCGACTGCTCGGCGCAAAGGTCATTCCCGTTGAGGCGGGGAGCCGGACCTTGAAGGACGCCATTAACGAGGCAATGCGCGACTGGGTCACGAACATCGACACCACCCATTATATCCTGGGATCGGTCCTGGGGGCCCATCCCTACCCGATGATGGTTCGAGATTTTCAGTCGGTGATCGGTCGTGAGACGAGGGACCAGATGCTGGAAGCGGAGGGGCGGCTCCCGGATTATCTCGTGGCATGCGTTGGGGGGGGCAGCAACTCAATCGGCCTCTTTTTTGACTTCCTCGATGAACCCTCTATCCGGATGATCGGAGTGGAGGCCGGCGGCCTAGGGATCGGCAGCGGCCGTCACGCCGCTCGGTTCGCGACCGGGGAGTTGGGCATCCTCCACGGGACGATGAGCTTCGTCCTGCAGGATAGCGACGGCCAAATCCAGACGACGCATTCGGTGTCTGCGGGGCTCGATTACCCGAGCGTTGGCCCTGAGCACAGCTACTACCGAGACCTCGGCCGGATCGACTATGTCTCAGCCACCGATGCCGAGGCGCTCGAGGCCTTTCAGCTTCTCAGCGAGCTCGAGGGGCTGATCCCAGCCCTCGAGAGCGCGCACGCCGTCGCCCATGTCAGGAAGCTGGCGCCGACGCTCGAACGAAACCAGATCGTGGTGGTGAATCTCTCGGGGCGTGGCGACAAAGATGTGGAGGTTGCCGCAACGCTCCTTGGCCGTTCCGGGGACGCGTCTCAGGTCGGTGAGGGATGAACCGGATCGACGAGCGATTCCGCCGTCTCAAGGAGGCAGGGGAGTGCGCTCTGATCCCGTACCTGACCGCCGGAGATCCCGATCTCGCCACAACCCAGGCACTGACTCTCGAATTCGAGCGGCGGGGAGCAGACCTTCTGGAGATCGGGGTCCCGTTCTCCGATCCGCTGGCCGATGGCGTGACCATCCAGCGGGCGTCCCAACGAGCCCTGCTCGGCGGTACGACGCTGACTCGGATTCTCGAAATGGTGCGCGTTATTCGGTCGAGCTGTGACCTGCCGCTTCTCCTGATGAGTTACGCGAACCCTATCTTTCACTTCGGGTTCGCCCGCTTCGCGAAGGAGGCCACAGCGGCAGGCGTCGATGGGCTCATTGTGCCGGACCTTCCACCTGAAGAGGCGTTTGAACTGATCGAGGCGGCGGTTTCCCATGGCCTTCACACCGTGTTCCTGCTCGCCCCCACCAGCTCGCGCGAACGGGTACAGAAGATCGCCGCCGCCTCGAGAGGGTTCATCTATTACGTCTCACTGAGGGGTGTGACAGGAGCCCGCTCCAGCATCAGCGACGATCTTGAGGCGACGATCCGGATGATCCGGGTCGAGACCGACAAGCCGCTCGCGGTGGGGTTCGGTATCTCCAATCCGGCGCAGGTACGGATGGTGGCCCGGGTGGCTGATGGGGTGATCGTGGGGAGCGCTATCGTCTCCCTCCTTGAGCGGAATGGCGGAAGCGGAGACCTCGTGAAGCGCGCGGGCGACTTCGTCGCTTCGTTGAAGGCGGCAACCAGAGCGAGCCAGGGAGAGGGGCATTGAGGTCGATGACGAATGAGATGTGCGCGCAATCAGCCGCCGGAGGCGACCAGCGCAATCCGAATCGTCCACTGAAACGCACGGATCGAACAGGACCAAGGAACCAGTGATGAGGCTACATGCATTGGGCTGCTACGGCGGCGAAGCGCCGGGGTGCCATCAAACCAGTCTTGTTGTTGACGGCCGCCTTCTTCTCGACGCCGGCTCGGTTACCGCCACACTTCCCCTTGACCTGCAGGCGGCGATCGATCAAGTGCTGGTCAGCCATTCCCACCTCGATCACATTGCCGCCCTCGCCTTTCTGGCTGATAACCTTTCTACGGTGAGGACAAAACCGATCGAGGTCTGGAGCATTCCCCCTGTGATCCGCCACCTTAAAACGCATGTGTTTAATGGTATTATTTGGCCGGACTTCACAACGATCCCCTCGTCTCG
>JACPQX010000145.1 GCA_016190255.1 Candidatus Methylomirabilis oxygeniifera
AACTCCGAACTCATGTTGGATCGGAGGTTAGTGGACAAGCGGGTTTTCCCGGCCATCGACATCTTCCGATCAGGCACCCGCAAAGAGGAGCTCCTGCTGAGTCAGGAGGAGTTGAACCGCATGTGGGTTCTCCGCAAGGTCCTCCATACCATGGGGGTGGTGGAGGCAATGGAACTCCTGCTGGAAAAGTTGAAGGAGTGTAAGAACAATGAGGAGTTCTTGAAGGCAATGAATTCTTGACCGACCTCACGCCAATTGACGCCATCCCAACAGCCCGCCGAGAGACGGGCTGTTATTTTTATTGAGCGATCCCGGGGTTTGGACGTATAATTGAAAAGCCTGTAATCCGCTGAAAAACTGGAGTTTCTAGGGAGGGACGATCATGAAACCCGGTATTCACCCCAACTATCAATCGAGCACAATTACGTGCGCCTGCGGGGAGGTGATCCACACCCGCTCGACCGTGCCTGCACTCCGGGTCGAGATCTGCTCGAAGTGTCACCCGCTTTTCACAGGTCGCCAAAAGCTGATCGACACTGAAGGGCGAGTTGATCGGTTTAAGAGAAAGTATCGTCGGAAACCGAAGGCGGACGCGCCGGTCGAAAACGCCGCGCCTGTGGAGCCTTCGGCGGTGGCGCCTGGGGAGCCCGCCTCGTAACGCCAGGGCCTATCGTTCGGGAGCGCACGGCGATGCCGGACTTGTTGGAGCGCCTGAAGGGCGTCGAGCAACGGCTTCAAGAGATCGCGCGACAGATGGGCGATCCAGCCGTGATCGGGGATCAGCCCCGCTTCCAGCGGCTGGCTAGGTCGCATGCTGAGCTTGAACCGGTCGTGGAGGCCTACCGTCGGTATCGCAGACTCCTTGCAGCCACGGAGGAGGCGAGGGCGATGCTTCAGGGGGGGGCCGAGGCCGACATCCGCGAGCTAGTGGAAGCTGAGATCCAAGATCTGGCCGGCGAGCGGGAGAAGATGGAAGAGGAGATCATGCTTCTCTTGCTTCCCAGGGATCCGGCCGATGAAAAGGATATCATCCTGGAAGTGAGAGCCGGTACGGGCGGGGACGAGGCCGCCCTGTTCGCCGCCGAACTGGTGCGGATGTACAGCCGCTACGCAGAATCGCAGGGCTGGAAGGTGGAATTCCTTTCCTCCCATCTCACCGGCGTCGGTGGTGTGAAGGAAGCGATCCTTGGTATCGAAGGGCGCGGGGCCTACAGTCGTCTCAAGTTCGAAAGCGGGGTGCATCGGGTGCAACGGGTGCCTGTCACGGAATCGAGCGGCCGGATTCATACATCGACCGTCACGGTGGCGGTTCTGCCGGAGGCGGAGGAGGTTGAGGTTCAAATAGACCCCAAAGAAGTCAGGATCGATGTCTTCCGCTCCACGGGTCCGGGCGGACAGTCTGTGAACACCACCGATTCGGCTGTTCGGATCACCCACCTGCCAACCGGCATGGTGGTCAGTTGCCAGGACGAGAAGTCACAGCACAAGAACCGGGCCAAGGCGTTGAAGGTCCTGCGTGCCAGGTTGCTCGAATTGGCTCGTGCTGAGAAGGAGGCGGAGATTTCGCAGGCGCGACGTCTACAGGTTGGCACGGGGGAACGGAGTGAGCGGATCCGCACCTATAATTTCCCGCAGGGTCGGGTGACCGACCATCGGATCGGTCTCACGCTCCACAGTCTCCAACGGATTCTGGAGGGGGAGCTGAGTGAGTTGATCGGGCCGCTATCGGCACACGATCAGACGGAGCGAATGAAGACCCTGGTATGATGACGAGATTGATGCCGCTGAGAGACGTGCGAAGTGCGAGGTCCGACGTGCAATGTGCGAAGTCCGGAGTGCGAAGTCCGGAGACTGAGGTGCGCGGTGCGAGGTGCGAAGTGCGAGGGTCGGAAGGAGCGCACCCCGCGCTCAGCACCCCCCACGGTTTCACGTACCACCGGGCCGTTGAGCGGCTGGAGCGGGCCGGGGTGGAGAGCGCTTCGCTCGACGCCGCCTGCCTCTTGGAGGCCGCGTCCGGGATCCCCCGATGGCGATTCGTTCTGGAGCCGGAGCGACCGATCGCTCGCGGGATATCCGGCCTGTTTGCCTCGATGCTGTCCCGTCGCGAGGCGAGGGAACCGATTGCCTACATTCTCGGGGCGAAAGAGTTTTGGTCTCTCTCCCTGGCGGTCAGCCGCGATGTCCTGATCCCAAGGCCGGAAACCGAAACCTTGGTGGAGGCGGTCCTCGAAAAGATCAGTTCCAGGTGCCAAGTTCCAAGTTCCGCTGCGCAGTTCCAGGTTCCAGGTTCCAGGTTCCAGGTTTTCTATAACCTGGAACTTGAAACGCGGAACCCGGAACTTAAGATTCTGGATGTCGGGACCGGCTGCGGCGCCATCGCCCTTGCGCTCGCTATGGAGATTCCGGACGGCCGCATCTGTGGCCTCGATCGCTCTCGATCTGCGCTGCGGATTGCCGGCCGAAACGCAAGCGCATTGGGACTCGCGGGCCGGATTCAGTTCCTCGGAGGCGACCTGTTCGAGCCGCTTCGCACGCGGCGGGCTGGGGGGGGATTCGATCTGATCGTCTCGAATCCGCCGTACATCCCGTCGGCCGCGCTTACCTTGCTTGCTCCGGAGATCGCTGTCTATGAGCCTCGAGAGGCCCTTGATGGAGGCCCTGACGGACTGCACTATCACCGTCGGATCATCGAAGAGGCGCCCGGCTATCTCAGGGCGGGCGGGTGGCTGGCTCTCGAGGTCGGCGACGGTCAGTCGGCGGCCGTGGTGGAGTTGATTCGGAAGAGCGACGCGTTCGGGCCGGCCGAGGTGAAAAAGGATCTGACCGGCGGCGATCGGGTTGTCCTCGCGTGGCGGAGAGCGGTGGCTGATGGATAAACTGGTCATCAAGGGCGGAGTGTCCCTCCGAGGTGAGGTGGAGGTCAGTGGCGCGAAGAACGCCGCCCTGCCGGCTATGGCTGCCTGTTTGCTGACGGATGCCCCGGTCAGCCTTGAACGCGTTCCCCGTCTGGGCGACGTCAGAACGATCATCACCCTGCTCAGCCATTTGGGCGTCAGGGCCGACGTCGGCCAGGACTCGGTAACCCTTCGCGCAGCCGGCGTCGATCAGTTCGAAGCCCCGTACCGGCTCGTCAAGACAATGCGCGCCTCGGTGTTGGTTCTGGGCCCTCTGGTGGCCCGCTTCGGACGGGCGCGGGTCTCGTTGCCGGGGGGGTGCGCCATCGGCCCTCGGCCGATCAATCTACACCTGAGCGGTCTGGAGAAGATGGGCGCGGAGATCAGTCTGGATGCCGGGTACGTGGAAGCGAAGGCATCACGACTGAAGGGCGCCAGGATCGCGTTCGACGTTCAGACGGTCACCGGGACCGAAAATCTGATGATGGCCGCCAGCCTGGCAGACGGCGTAACCGTCCTGGAGAACGCGGCGTGCGAACCGGAGGTGACCGACTTGGCTGCCCTCCTGGGCCGGATGGGCGCCAGAATCGATGGGGTGGGAACCTCGACGATTACGATTGAGGGTGTGGAGAACCTGCAGGGGGCGCTGCACGAGGTGATCCCCGACCGGATCGAGACCGGGACCTTCATGGTCGGGGCTGCCATCACCGGTGGTGACGTGACGATCAACGGTTGCCTTCCGCGGCACCTTGAAGCGGTCAGCAGCAAGCTGCAAGAGGCCGGCGTTGGCGTCGAAGAGGGCGATCGGAGCCTGCGGGTCTGGGCGGATGGGCCGGCCCACGGGGTCCATGTCAGAACACATCCGTATCCCGGCTTCGCGACCGACATGCAGGCGCAAATGATGGCCCTCATGGCCACCGCGGAGGGGACCAGCGTGATCACCGAGACCGTGTTTGACAATCGGTTCACGCACGTGAACGAACTGCTCAGAATGGGCGCGAATATCAAAGTGGTCGGCAACGCCGCGTTCGTGCGGGGGGTCCCTCGGCTGTTGGGGGCGCCGGTGATGGCGACCGACCTTCGCGCGAGCGCCTCGCTGGTGCTGGCGGGACTCGCCGCCAGCGGGGTCACCACAGTCTCTCGGGTCTACCATCTGGATCGAGGATATGAGGCGCTTGAGCGCAAACTGCTTGGTCTCGGCGCCAGCATCGAGCGAGTGCCGGAATAAATGACTGTTCCAGGTTCCATGTGCCAAGTTCCAAGTTGAAGATCTTGACCCCTGAAACGCGGAGCCTGGAACTCGGAACTCGGAACGGCGAAGCCGAACGCGAAACTGCGAAGCCGAACATGGAACCTGGAACCCGGAACCACGAGTCCATCGCCATCGCGGTCCCGAAGGGGCGGCTGCTCCACGACAGCCTTCAGTTGTTCGAGGGGATGGGGATCGTCTGCGTCGGAGAGTTCTCTGATTCGCGCCGCCTTATCTGCGAAGACCAGGATCGGAAACTCCGGTTTCTGACGCTCCGGCCCTCGGACATCCCGACCTACGTCGAACATGGGACCGCCGACATGGGGATCGTCGGGAAGGACCAGTTGCTCGAGCAGCAGCGTGATGTCTACGAGCCCCTGGACCTTGGCTTCGGGGCCTGCCGGCTGGTCGTGGCCGAGCCGGCCGAGCTACGCGCGAGAGACGACCCCAGTTCCTGGTCGTACCTGAGAATCGCCACCAAGTATCCCAACCTCGCCGAGCGGTTTTTCAGCCGGAAGGGGATCCAAGTGGAGATCATCAAGCTGACCGGTTCCATCGAGTTAGCTCCCCTGGTTGGGTTGGCGGAGAGGATCGTTGACCTGGTGGCCACCGGTGAGACCCTGAGGAAGAACGGGTTGGTGGAGGTCGAGGAGATCGCCACCGCGACCGCGAGGCTCATCGTCAATCGTGCCAGCCTCAAGACAAAGTACCTGAGGATCCAGGGATTGATCGAGCAGATCCGGAAGCAGGTCGAACGACTGGAGGGGGCGCGCACGTGAAGCTGCTGACGGCCGGGTCCCGGGAGTGCTCCGACTTTCTGGCGCGCCTGAGGGCCCGACAGGGCACCATACCTTCAGACGTCGAGCAGTCCGCCCGGGCCATTGTGGAGAGCGTCCGCGCGCGTGGCGACGCAGCCCTGTTCGAGCAGACAGAGCGGTTCGACGGGGTCCGTCTTGACGCCGGCTCGGTTCGGGTAGCGCCAGGGGAGATTCGGGAGGCCTATCAGGCTCTTGCCCTCGCGCCGGCCTCCCTGGATGCGCTCAAGACGGCAACCTCCCGGATCCGGGCCTTCCATCTCCGGCAGCTTCGGACCTCTTGGTTTTTGGAGGGAGACGGAGAGATCGTCGGCCAGCTCTGCCG
>JACPQX010000149.1 GCA_016190255.1 Candidatus Methylomirabilis oxygeniifera
CGCCTTTCCGGCGGCAGAGGCGAGCAGGGCGCGGCCCTTGGCGCGCTGGAGAAAGCCATGGAGGCTCTGTTCGAACTGATCGAATCGGCTGAGGCGAAGTTTCGCCGTGTCCTCCGCCAACTTGGCCTGAAGGGCCAGGCGGGCGGAGACGGGATAGATGACGATCCCGGATTCGCCCATCGTCTGCTCAACGACGCCGCGCGTGAACGCGAGCGACTCCTCCTGGTCCTCAGGACTGACTTGGTCGATCTTGTTCTGCACGAAGAACAGTTTTGCGAGGTACGGGCGAACTTCCTTGAGAAACATCCGTTCGGCCTCGCTGATCGGGGGATCAGCATTGACAAGGAAGATCGCGGCATCCGCCTGGGGGACATACTCCATTGCCGCTCTCGTATTCTGTTCAAAGGTCGAGGCAATTCCGGGCGTATCGGTGATCATCGTCCCGTCACGGAGCGCGGCCGCCGGAAACTCGACCTCCACAAGGAGCACCGCTTTGGCGTTGCCGGGGTTGCCCTTCTCGGTCGTATAGAGCTCCAGCTCTTGAAGTGAGATCTCCTGAAATCGCCCATCAAGAAACGTCACGCGCGCCGACGGTTGGAGGGCGTGGCGCACCCTGGTGGCAATATTGGTCAAGGGAACGATAGCCGTGGGAAGGAGCGGCTCGCCGATAAGGGCATTGATAAAGGTGGTTTTCCCGCGCTTGTACTGTCCAAGGACGACGATGTCGAACCGGTTGTGGCGGAGACGGTCTTCGGCGACTGTCGCGGGCTGGGACGGCAGGCCGACCCCGTCGAGCATCTGAGCGATCGCGGTAAGGATGTCCAAGAGATCATCACGCGCCTGCCCCAAGCGGTCCTGCAAAGAGGTCGCACCGGTCATGTTCTGATCGCGAGTTGACCTCATTCGTTCCTCAATCGCATCGGTCTGCTCCAGGCGTATCCGGGCAGTCCCGCGGAGCAGGAGTTCCACGTTGAATCAGCAGGAGGGCTTGTTGGGCTTTCACCCGGACCCTCACAGCACCATGCCGCGCGGCGGATCGGAGGACCTCCAAGCAGGTTGATTCACCAATCTTCCCGAGGGCCTCAACGGCTGCCTCGACGATATATGGGTCTTCGGATTCCCGAGTCAATCGAGCCATGTGGGAAATCGCGAGTGTCTCCTTCCGAATACCAAGAATCCAGGCCGCCCGGACAGGGGTGGTGGGCTCGGGATGGTCAAGAGCGGCAATCAGCTTATTGACGTAGTCTCGTTCGAGGGTCAGGCGCTCCACATCGGCCTTGCAGTAGGGGCACACGTGGATACGCTCGGGGACCTCACGCCAGCACGCGGGGCAGTAAGAGATCATCGAAGGCCATCCCGGAATTGACCTTTCCTCTTGGACGGAAATATTTGGGGGGATCTTGCCGCGTCATGCGATTTCGATTCAAGACTGACCAGCGCGTCCTTGGCCTCTTGGCCGCTTCTGCCGGATGGGTCCCGCTCAACGACCCATTCAAAAGCTCGCCGGCTCTCCTCGTACAACCTCTTGGCTTCCAGGATGAAACCGAGAAGAAGACGGGCCCGCACATGCTCGGGTTCCAGGTCGAGAGATACTTTGACAGCCGAGAGGGACCGATCGAGATCCCTCTTTCCGAAGTACGCAGCCCCCAGGTTATAGTGAATGACCGCAGACCGGGGAGCCAGCCGCCTTGCCTTCTTCAGTTCGCTGATGGCGAGATCATGCGCCCCGCGGCCGTTCAGGTACACCGCCATGGCATTGCGCTCGCTGACAGTAGGACCCCTCCTGCCCACGTCGGGAACCCTCTAAAAGGGTTCGTTCTTCGAGATCCAATCGTGCATGCTGAGCAACAGGTGGCCTAGTCGCTCGATTGAGGGGTCCAGGAGGTCCTTCAGACCCGGGTCGATCTCGCTGTAGCCTCGCAGGCGACCGGCGTCAGTGTTTGTCACGATTTCCCAAAGCAAGGGAGCCTTTCCGAAGATGGCCCGACTGTTCTTATCGATCTCCAGGTCAAGTTGAAATTGCTCTTTCATTTCTCGGAGGATCTCGCGAATCTCATGGATGTGTTGCCTAATACCCGCCTTTGCTTCTTCAGCAAGATCGTCTTGAACCTCAAATAGAATGCCGTGGTGGTTGCCGCTCGACAGGATATGGTCCAGTTCAAACACCCCCTTCTCAACCAGTACCAGGCTGATTCGAAGTGCGTTCTTCTGGTAGGGATTGAGGAACTGGCGTGGCGAATCACTTGCTTTCAAGGGCTCCCCCAACTGCTTCTGGTCTCCCTCCCTGCTCAAGTAGGGCAATCAGTCCGTCGAGAATGTCACGGCTGAGCGGAAGGTTCATCAGGGCGTCAACGGTTCTGCGGAGGTCATACTTGCAACGCTTCAGCTCGACAATCCCGTTCTCGATGACCGCGTAGCCGGCCTCAGGGATGCCGTCGCGCGGCTGGCCCACACTTCCGGGGTTGACCACGACGCGCGATCCGATCCCTCGCACCATCGGCAGGTGAGTGTGTCCCAAGAGGATAAAGTCGGCCCTGACGCCTTCGATCTCTTCGCGCAGTCGATCGTCCGGAAGGTCTGGCGTGATCTCATATCCATAGAGTTGGTCGCCAGGCGTGCCATGGAATGCGGCGAAGCGGTATCCATCAAGTTTGAATTCAGCCGAGCTCGGCAGCGTTCGGAGCCAGTCGAGGTCTTCGTGTCCGAGAAGGGTTCGGTGATAGGCCAGCGTGGCGTCCGCCAAAGGTTTGTTGTGTGGTGAGCACTGGCAGTCCACGTCGTAGGCCAGGGCGTTGTCGTGGTTGCCACGGATGGCGATTGACGCGTCCTCCCGGATGAAACTGATGACTTCGATCGGAGCGGGTCCGTAGCCGACCATATCTCCTAGACAGATCAGGCGATCGAACGTCTCGCCGGTGACAGCCTCCAGCGCCGCCAGATTCGCGTGGATATCAGAGACCACCATGATTTTCACTGGGTCACTTCCTCCCGAGCGAGCTCCACGGCGTTCTGACCATTTCTAATGGAAGTGTGAGTCACCAGCCCCACCAGCGGCTCAGTGATTCCAGTGTCCGCCACCACGCCGATCTCGGGGGCTGCACTTCGCGAGTCCAGATGGGTTTCGGCATCGGGGTCGGCGGGTTCTCCCAGACATCCGTGTGGTAGTCGATCATCTTCTGCGCTGCCCGCTCCAGGTCACGCATCAGCCCGATGGGTGCCATCGGGAACCAGTAGGGACAGCCCCCGCACATGTATCGCGTCCTCTCATCAGGCCGTTCAGGACGCAGGCGGTAGAACCAGCGGCAGATGAAGTAGTCCTTGAGGACCTGTTTCCGTTCCACCTTGATCGGGACGAGGAAGAGGCAAGGCCGGAAAGCAGCCTCCCGTGGGATCGTACAGCTATTGCAGATCTCAGCGATCC
>JACPQX010000147.1 GCA_016190255.1 Candidatus Methylomirabilis oxygeniifera
TCGGATGGTAGGCGCGATAGACGATCTTGGTCCCGTCCGAGGAAAAGAACGCGCCACCGTCGTACCCCTTGGCATGGGTAAGGCGCCTGACGTGGGTCCCATCAGCGTTCATCAGGTACAGCTCCAGGTCGCCGTCCCGCATCGAGGTGAACACGATCTGCTTTCCGTTGGGCGAGATGGCCGCCTCGGCGTCGTAACCGGGCGAGCCTGTCAGCCGCGCAAGCCCCGACCCGTCGAGGTTCACGCGAAAAATGTCGTAGTCGGGATAGATCGGCCAGACGTACCCCTTGGAGTAGTCGGGCTTTGGGGGACAGGCCGATCCGGCCAGATGGGTTGAAGAATAGATCAGGGCCGACTCGTCGGGAAAGAAAAACGAGCAGGTCGTGCGCCCCTTTCCAGTGCTGATCAACTTCACGCCGGTGCCGTCAATGTTCATCGTGAAGATCTGGTCACATTGGAACGGGGGACGAGTGGACTGAAACGTGAGGCGCGCGCCGTCGGCGGAGAAGTAGGCCTCGGCGTTCTGTCCACTGAAGGTGAGCTGCTTGACCCCGGCAAGACGGATCTCTCTGGGGTCGTGGAGAGGTTGCCCTTCCTGGCCGTGGACCAGGGCACACGGGACCAGCATCGCGAGGAACGTGAGCCCCGCCATCGCCGCGAGGATCACGGGCGCTGTACGCCGGAGGACAGGACAGCACAGGTTCGATCGGGCGGTCATCAGCGGCGCTGCTCCAACGTGGCCTGCGCCCGATGTTCCTTGCCGCCGCGGAAAAAGGTGATCTCCACCCGGTCGCCTGGCCGCCTGGTCCTGAGGGCAAATGTCAGATCTGGCAGGTTTTTCACCGCGACCCCGGCGAAGTTCACGATGACATCCCCCGCCTGAAGTCCTGCCCGCTCCGCAGGGCTACCGGGTCGGACACCGCCCAAGCGGACACCCGGAACCGCCGACTCGGAGAAATCGGGGATCGACCCGAAGTACGGGCCGTAGCCGGCTCCCCGCTCGCCGCCTCGCTCCGAGGGTGGCGTCCCCTTGGTTCGGCGGTAGGCGATCGGAGTCGCCCCATCGGCGATCATCGCCACGGTTCGATACGCGATGATCGTCACCTTGCGCAGCCCTTCCGCGTTGATCTTGTCGATGGTGTCTGAGGGGCGGTGGTAGTCGAGGTGCGGGCCGGTAAAGAAATGCAGGACTGGTCGCTCCTTCGCATAGAAGGGCGTGTGATCAGATGGGCCAAAGCCATCGTCTCGAAGCGTCAGGTCAAGGCCAAGCCCTCGACTCGCTTCCTGTATGATCTCTCGAAGCCCCTCGCCCGACCCGACCCCCTGGATGTAGAGGCGATGCTTGTCCATCCGCCCCACGGAATCGAGATTGATCATCGCGACGGTCCGCTCGATCGGAATCGGCGGCTGCTTGACAAAGTGGTACGACCCGAGCAGGCCGATCTCCTCGCCCGAGAAAGCGGCAAAAATGAGCGCACGCTTGGCCCCGCCTGCAAACTGGAAGGCGCGCGCCAGCGCCATGAGGGCGGAAGTGCCTGAAGCGTTGTCGTCAGCCCCAGGGTGGACGACGTTGGACGCAGCAGGGGCAAGAGAGTTTTCGCCACCGAGACCCAGGTGATCGTAGTGAGCGCCGATGACAACCGCCTCCTCCTTCAGCACAGGGTCGCGGCCGGGCAGGAGGCCGACAACGTTCGCCGTTGTCCCCCGCGCACGGACTAACGAGACCTTCGCTTTGATTTTCACGCCTTGAGCCAGGAACGATTTCGGCACGAGCTGCCGATCGATCTCTTCCTGGAGCCGCGAAAGCGTCTTTCCCGAACTGCTCAGCAGCGTTTCGGCCACTTCACGCACGATGCTGACGGCTACGATCCCGCTGCTCGAACTCGGGGCGCCCTGCAAGGACAGCACGGCGTCCTGCTCCCCGGAATGATTGTTCGGATCGGTCACGAGAAGAACCGCCATCGCGCCATGTTGCCGGGCATTGATCGCCTTGTAGCGATTGGTGGTGTAGTGGAAGGCCTCAGCCGCTCGAAAGGGACCATGCTGGTCCCGTTCCCGAGGCTCGTGCGTCATGATCAGCACCGCCTTCCCGGTGACGTCGATCCCGGCGTAGTCATCGTATCCAAGCTCGGGAGCGGTAATCCCGTAACCGAGGAAGGCGATCTCGGTCTCAACGTCCCCCTCCTCGGAGAAACCGATGGGGATGAATTCGGACCAGGGGCGATATGCTCGTGATTCGGGTGTCGCGCCCTGATTGGCCGACTCCAAGCGGTTGTCGCCCCCCAATCGGATCTCCGTCACCAGGTCGAAGGGCTGAAGATAGCTGTCTCCTGTGCCGCCCGGCCGCAAGCCGATCTTGCGGAACTCACCGGCGATATGCTCAGCCGCGTTCTTTGCGCCATCCGACCCCGCCGCCCGCCCTTCCATCCCCGGTGACGCCAGGATTTCCACGTGGGTGAGGAGGTCGCGGGCCCAGATCGCCTGCTCGCCCGGCTGTTGGCCCAGGCCCGGTCCCGTCACGCAGGCCTCAAGGAGGGAGATCGTCGCCACCGCCGTGACCGCCATCCAAGTGAAGAGGTCGCGCGAAGCCCCGGCCGGATGCGCGGGGGGCGATCCGACACGCGCGGGCCTGTCTCTGTCCCTCATTGCGCTTGTCATCGGCTGTGCCCTTCTCACAAGCTTTACCACAATTAAGCGTCAAGGCCAAGACCGCCGTTGACATGTGCGGTTGGGGTCTCTATGCTCGTCTCCACAATCGATAGGGAGGGGAGGATGAAGCTGATCGAACGGGTGGTCGGGAAGAGGGTGGTCTACGCCGGGAACTATCTCTCGACCGAGCAACAGATGGTGATCTTGCCTGATGGGCGAAAGGCGATCAGGGACATCGTCCGTCCGCCGGACGCCGTCGCGATCGTTCCGATCGACGAAGACGGCAGAATTTATCTGGTCAGACAGTACCGACTGGCGATCCGGCGGGCCATCTACGAGATCCCGGCCGGCATCATCGACCGGGGCGAGCGGCCGGCCGCCACAGCCCGGCGGGAGTGCGAAGAGGAGATCGGGCTTCGTCCACGGAAGCTCACCAGGCTCTGCACCTTCTACTCAGCCGTCGGCTTCTCCACCGGGTCGATCCAGCTATTCCTCGCCGAGGGCCTCACGCCTGGACGGTCGGGCCATCACGACGCGACGGAGTTCCTCCAGGTGAAGGCAGTTCCGTTCGAGCGGGCCTACCGTTGGGTCCTGGCGAACAGGATCGTGGACGCCAAGAGCATCATCGGAATCCTCTGGGCCATGCAACGCCTGGAGCCGGGATCGCCAGAGGATCGGTGGCGGACGGTTAGAAAGCAGCCTTAACCGAGATTAGCGGCGTCCGGCCTCCACGTACGGCCAACGCACGACGTGACGAGTCACTGCGAGGGAACGAGGTGATCGAAGCCATCTTACCAGCCTGTGGGGTTCCAAGCGTCGAACTCCAAATCATACGTAACCCGGAGCCTGGAACCGCGAAGGCCGGTCGCTCCCTATCACGATGGAACAGAATTCAGGTCGTCTGACTTCCTAGAGCTTTTCTGGGGTGGCCTGTGATGTCTCCTATCACATCGCGATCAAGTCGTCACCGCCCCAGAAACTCCAAGATGGCGCGGTTGGTCTCATCGGGGTGCTCCCACATCGGCATGTGGCCGCTTCCCTTGATCACCAGCAGCTTAGAGCCTTTGATCAGTGCGCGGAGGTCCTCGCCGACCGTGACGGGAAACACCTCGTCCTGGTCGCCCCAGATGATCAGGGTCGGCGTGCTGAGGGTGGAGAGACCGGTCCCGTAGCGTTTGACTTCCTCTACATGCCGCGCGGTGGAGGTCATGACCCTTGCGGTCCCTTCGATTCGGCCGATCTGGTACTGGCGCTCCACCACTGGATCGGTGATCACGCGATCGTCGAAGACCATCTCCTTGAGTGTTTCCCGAAGCATCCCCCGCGTGGTCAGGCGGACGGCCAGATACGGCAGGGCCGGGAGATTGCGGATCGCGAGGAACCACCGAAAAGAGGGGTTGCGCACGGCGGGAACCACATCGGGAGGGACGCTATCGATCAGGATGAGCTTCTCAACCCGGTCGGGATGGCGAAGGGCGAACGCCCACGCGAGCCCCCCACCCATCGAGTTGCCGACCAGGCTCGCCCGCTCGATGCCCGTTTGGTCCATGAACTGCTTGATCGAGTCGATGAAGAGCGCCGGTGAATAGTCCACCTTCGGCCGATCCGAGTAGCCGTAGCCGAGGAGATCCGGGATGTAGAGACGATGATGTCTGGACAACTCCGATGCCTGCTTCTCCCACACCCAGATCTGCCCGCCAAACCCATGAAGCAGAATGACCGGCGGCCCTTCGCCCGCCATAGCGTACAGGAGGGTTCCTTCCTTGATCTGTGCTGTCTTGAGATCGAGGGCAGGGTTCCATTCAAAGGCAGTCGGTCGGACGAGCGGCTGGCCGCACCCGATGAGGAGGGCGGTCAGCGCGACACATGGTGCCAGCCTCACGAAGCCCACGCCCCTCGCCTGACGGCCCCGCTGCAGCCGCATCACCTCGCCTTCCACCGCCTCCGCCTCGAGCACCATCCCAAATCGAACCTCTGGCGGATAATGCCAAGGGGCTTGCGATAGTTCACAAAGGATACTATCATGGATGCCGTTTCCCGTTCACGCTGCTCGAACGTGGACCTCTGTTATTCTATGATCCGATGATGCCCGTGTCGATACGATTCATATTGGTTCGGTCGATTATCCTGGCTCTCCTCGTGGGGTCCCAGCTCTACCTCTTTCTGAGAGGAGACCGGGCGTTGCGACGTTCCCGCTTGAGCCCGCGGCGCAAGAGGCTGCTCCGGCTTGGCCTGGCCGGATTCTTTGCCTCGATGGTCATCGTCTACCTGTGCTTTTTGTCCCGAGGGGCTCCCCTGCAGCATGCCTCCCCACTGGTCCTGTATGGCTTCGTGTATCCCGCCGCCATCTGGAGCTTCGGGTCGCTCTTCTCATGTCTGTTTCTCCTCCTTGCCGACCTGATCGGTTGGTGCGCCCGACTTATGCGGTCCGACGGCGCCGCGACTGGCACGCCCGCGAAAGGAGCGCCTGATCCTTCGCGCAGGCGCTTCGTTCAGACCGGCCTCACGGCGCTCGCCGCAACCCCCGTCCTGATCTCGGGGTACGGCGCCGCGCACGAAAGCGCCGGGTGTCGGATCGAAGAGGTGAGTCTCTCGCTCGGCGGAGCCCGCCCCTTTGATCCTCCCCTGAGAGTGGTCCAGGTCTCCGATATTCACGCCGGGCTTTTCATGACCCCCGCTCGGATGCGCCATTGTGCGGAGGCCGTCCAGCGGCTCCAGCCCGATCTGTTCGTGTTGACCGGAGACTTCATCTCCAACTCGCTGGCCTACCTGGCCCCGTGCGTCAAGGAGATGGCCCGAGTGCGGTCGCGGTTCGGGAGCTTTGCCGTCCTTGGCAACCACGAGCATTGGTACGGAGAGCCCGAGGAGGTCATCGCCGTCTTACACGCCGGCGGAATCCCCGTCCTGCACAATTCCCATCGCGTTGTGGAGACCGATCGTGGACCGGTCGCCCTGGTCGGCATCGACGACCTGCGCTTCGGGAAACCGAATCTCGATCAGGCATTGGTGGGCCTGGATCGAGCGATTCCGACGATCCTCCTTTCCCATCGTCCGGATATCTTCCCTCGAGCCGCCGCCCGCAATATCCCGCTGACCTTGTCCGGACATTTCCACGGGGGACAGGTCAAGATCAGTCTGTTGGGAGTCGATTTCAGCCTCGCCCATCTGCTGACCCCGTACCCGGAGGGTCTCTATCAGATCGAGCGATCTCACCTCTATGTCAATCGCGGCCTCGGGACCACCGGGACGCCCGTCCGCCTCAACGCCCCGCCGGAGATCACCCTCTTTCATCTGGCCTAGTGCCGACCCAATTAACTTCGCCTAGCGGCGTTGCTGGCCCCCTGGCACTCCCTGCGACGTACCTGAGAACGTACGCCTCGGTTGGCCCGGGGGTCCGCGCCTTGCTATGCTCGTTTCTCGGTTCGGCACAGTGTACAACAATTCTGGCGATGGATAAGATACATGGAAGCGCACTAGCCACTGATCAAGGGCGGGGAGCCAGGAACAGGTGGTAATAGCTGACCAGGTCCGGTTTGGGCATCTCGGGCCATGTAACCATCTCCTCGTAGAGGCTGCTGGGGTCATTCGTCAGTCGGTCGCAGCCCCGCCGGCTCCCTTCCGTGACAGCCTCTACTTGCCGATTGATCAGAGGAACCAATAGCTGGGCCGCGGCCCGAGCCAGTATGTCGGGAAGCTCCGGCGGGGGCAAGAGGTAGAAGGCAAGGCGGCCTACCATCAGCGGGTTGGGCTCAGCCTGAGCTTGGCGATACTCCAAAACAATCTCCATGGGCGCTGATAGCTGCCAGGTCTCCGTGAGGGCCACGCCGACCTCGGTGCGGTAGATCCGCCTCCCCGGCTGTATCGCCAACAGCTCGGCCTCCCCATCGAGCCCCCAGCGGCGGTCCATGAACCTGATGAGGCGAGGGGTCGGCTGGGTGACGCTGTAGCCGTCAAGCGGTGGGTAGAGGCGTCCGAACAGGGCGACTGCGAAGCTTGGATGGCTTAACAGGAACTCATAGGCAGGTTGGGTTGCGCGGCACTGGAGCCCGGGAACCTCGCGGATCAAGAGACGCTGGTCCGCGGAGACAGGCGGCCGCGAGGAAAACACCAGTAGCAGGATAGCCACCTGGATGACCAGGCGGCGAATCATCAATCGATGGCCGACAACTGAGAATCGCATCTCGAAAGACGATGCCCACCCGCTCCGACACTGTCAAATGAGCGCGTCGCACATCGCGCCCCACAGAGCACATGAAGACAGAGCCCTCGCTCACCAAGCCGCCCGAAGCCGCTTCGCTACGGCGCGAATATCATCTTGAGCGAAATGAGAAGTAATGCAATCCCGAACACCTTCTCCAACACTGGGCTCGACAAGGCGGTCGCAAGTTTCGCACCAAAAAGACCTCCGAGGAAGAAACCCATACAGATAAAGGTCGCGATTCTCAAGTCCACATACCCCTGCTTATAGTACGTCCATGCCGCCAGCAACCCAATGGGCGGCACCAGCAAAGCCAGTGTCGTGCCTTGAGCGTGGTGTTGGGACATTCCGAACAGAAAGACCAGCGCAGGAACAATTATGATTCCCCCGCCAACGCCGATCAGGCCACTAAAGACTCCGGCCGCCAACCCCACAAGCAGATACAGCATGATATCCATCATAATGTGTGCCCCCCATCCCTTCGGTGGCTTCTCCGAACTATTCTCGACTCTGTCATGGGTCAAGCTTCTCCCGCTCGGCAAGGATGGCGCCGAGGCTTTCGACCGCTCCGGACCGGAGGAGGACCCTTCAATACCTTCAGGGGGGTGGTATCGCCGAGACCCGAGGGCTCCATGACGGTCTACACGTAGGGTCGGCATGGTGGCCCCCGGGTCCGGAGCTTTGGATCAAGATTCTACTTGTACTTCCCGTGAGAAGACAAGGATTTTTGCAGGCCGCCCCTGGTTGCGGTCGCTCGCTGCTTCCAGGATAATCCCTTCGCGGCAGTTTTGCGATTCTGAATAGAGGTGTCCTTATCCCCTAGCCGTAACGGTCTCTTGACACGATGACGCGTTGTGTTATACTTTCCTCTGAAAGGGGGGAACCGTGGCTGAAGAACCGATTCTCATTAAGCGTTACGAAAACCGAAAGCTCTACGATAGTAGTCGGAGTACGTATGTGACTCTCGAGGAGATCGCCGGCCTGATCAGAGAAGGGAGGGAGATCAGGGTCGTCGATGCCAAAACCAACGAAGACCTCACCAAGAGCACCCTCGCGCTGATCATCCTGGAGGGAGAACGACACAAGAAGAACCTGCTGCCGTTGAGCTTCATGTATCAGCTTATCAAGTATGGGGAATCGATCCAGGGGGTCTTCCAGCAATACCTATCCAGTGGGTTCGACGCTTTCCTGGCTAGCCAGAACGAGGCGCACAAGCAACTACGGGAATGGACCGAGAGACGGATTGGAAAAGAAGCGACGACCTCAGAGGCGATGGTGGAACGGGACGAGGAAGCCTCACTGAAAGATGAGGTCGATAAATTGAAGCAGAAGCTCGAAGAACTGGACCGCCGGCTGCACGAGGGAAAAAACTAGCCAGCAGCGCGAGTAACAACCTGGCCGCGGTCGCGACCGCCCTTCCCCGGAAACCCAATCACTCTGTCACTGGATTCCTGAACGGCTTATCTTCAACGGCGTTACCTGCCCCTTGCAGGGACGGTGAGATAAAACAAGGAGCCCGCGCGCAGACCGAACGCGCGGGCTCCTGCCGTCGGTGAGGGAGGGGTTAGCTCTTCCTCGCCGCGGACTCGACGATGGCCTGCAACTTGCCGATGAAGGCGACGTACTGCTCGCGGGTCTCCTGGCTCGCCTGCTCCCCGCGCGCCCAGAGATCGTTGACCAGGGCCACGTAGCTCTTCAGCGCCTCGGCCCCGACCTCCAGGGCCTTGCGCGCCCCTTCGACGGAGGCGGCGATCACCTTCTGGGTCGCCGCGACCGGGTCCTTCGGGAGCTCGCCCCACAGGGCAACCTGCTCCTTCACCAGAGTGTTGGCGGTGGCGGCGGCATCGGTGAGCCGGCCGCGCAACTCCTCGGCGTACTTGAGGCTCTCCTTCGCATTCACCGAGCCCAGCTCGAAGGCGCTCTCCAGCACCTTCTTCCCCTGGGCCTGGGAGATGGCGACCCCTTCCAGCGCCAGGGCGACGCTATCGGCCCACAGTTGCTGCACGGGGGCCCCGAGGGCCTGGACTTCTGCGACTTGTGTCATGGACCTTCCCTCCTCGTCTTCGTGCCCGTTGGTTGCTCGGTCTCACGAACCATTCGGAGACCAGTGCGGGCATCAGTTCAATCTGCCTCTAAGATAACGCAATGCGTTATCCTTGTCAAGCATTATTTTATGCACTGCGTTAAGCTACTGAAATGAAAGCCCTAAGTCGCTTGGTTCAATCACAAATTCAGATCGCTTCTGGATTCTGGGTGCCCTCGATGAGCAAAATTTTTGTGTAGGCGAAAAGAGAAAGACCCTCTGCCACTCTGAGCGTTCTCCACGTCACTGCAGAATCTGAAAGATGCCGTTGCCCCGCACTTTGCCCACTACAATTTTGTGCGGATTCATCGTAGCCTGCAGATGACTCCGGCAATGGCTGCTGGGTAACAGATCGGGTGTTGGTGGGTATTACGAGAATTGCTGATGTGAACCCAAGA
>JACPQX010000154.1 GCA_016190255.1 Candidatus Methylomirabilis oxygeniifera
GCGTAGTCGAGGGAGATGAAGGTGTCACGCTGAAAGATCCGTATCCGGCGGACACGTTCGACGCTCACCCGGCTGGCCGTCAGGTTCGCGACGCAGCCGGACTCGAACTGCAGCCGTGCGTTGGCGATGTCCACCTGATCCGAGATGACGGGGACGCCAACTGCGCTCACCGCTGTTACAGGCGAGTTGATCAGGTTCAGGATGATGTCGATGTCGTGGATCATCAGGTCCAGAACCACATCGACATCGGTGTTGCGCGCGGCGAAAGGGCCCAGCCGGTGGCATTCGATGAACCCCGGGCCCTTCACGATAGCCTCGAGCGCCTTGACAGCCCCGTTGAATCGCTCGATATGCCCGACCTGAAAGATCCGATCGTCGGCCTTGGCGATCTCAACCAGCTCGTCGGCTTGGGTCAGCGACTGCGCGATCGGTTTCTCGACTAGGACGTCTATTCCACACTCCAGAAACTCCCTGGCGATCGGGTAATGCAATCGAGTCGGTACCGCCACGCTGACCGCGTCCACACCCCCCACAAGATCGTGGTAATCGCGACACAGGCGAATGGGGTGTCTCGCCCCCAACTCCTTCAGGCGGGACTCATCGATGTCAACAATCCCGACCAGTTCAACGCCAGGCAACTCCGAGTAGATTCTCGCATGATGCTGGCCCACATAGCCGACACCCACTACCCCCACCCGAATAGGATTGCCGTTATTCATTTAGGATTTTCCTCACCATATCATCGGGTCCTTTTCCGCGATGAGGCCGTGAGCTGTCAGCCCTCAGCTTTCAGGGACCATTCTCTGGCTGATCGCTGATGGCTGAAAGCCGGATGCTGACGTGCCTCTAATCAGCGACGATCGCGAGCCCTAAACGATCGGCACTCTTCACCACCGCATCCTGATCGACCATCAACGTCTGATCGGCATCCAGGGCGAGGGCCGTCGCACCAGCCTCTTCAAGAGCTGTTACTGTATCCGGACCCACCACCGGCAGATCGAAGCGCATGTCTTGGTCAGGGCGGCCCACTTTGACGACAACAACCCCGCCGTTTCCAAGAGACCCTCCGCGGCGAACGGTGGCATCCGTCCCCTCGATCGATTCCACCGCCACAACAGTGCGGCGCTTGACCACTACCGTCTGGCCGATCTTCAGGGCGGCGATCGCCATCGCGATCTCCCGGCCGAAGCGGATGTCGCGCTGCTCCTCGATCCCCGGCTGGCGAGCCGTGAGCACTCCTTTGCGCACGATGACCGACGAGAGGAAACGCCGACAGTCGTGGAGGGTAACCCCGTCCTCTCTCAACCGATCCGCCAGCGCCGCAAGGATGGAGTCGCCTCGCCGGTCCTTGAGCCCCAGATAAAATGCGATCCCCTGAAGATCGGTTCTGACGCGTGAGAAGTACAGGGTCAACGGGACCTTTCCAAGCATCACGGCGTCCGCCACTTGCTCGCGCCGCAACGCCGACATCAGCCGACCTAGCTGACCGGCCCCCACCCAGGAAATCGCATCGACCTCATTGGTAAGGTCGGGGGAGGCAGCCTCTTCTATGGCCACCGCAATCACCTTCAAGCCCTGGGCGCGCGCCTCGCGGGCCGCAATAACCGGCAGCGGGCCCCCGCCCGCGATAATCCCCAGGCGTTCCATCGAATCACCGTTCCGGGTTCCAGGTTCCAGGTTCCAGGTTAAAAGATGAGTTCGTGTCGCGGGTCCCAACCAGAACCTGGCACTTGGAACCTGGAACATGGAACCTGGCGCTTGCCATTAACGGGCGATCCCTCTCGATGAGCTCTTGATAAAGTCAACCAGGTGTTCAACCTCTGGGCAGGCCCCCACATCCGTCACGACTCGTTCCAACGCCTGGGACGTGTTGAGATTCGACAGGAACAATAGCCGGTAGGCTTCCTTCAATCGTACGATGGCCTCCTTGGGGAAGCCGTGCCGACGAAGGCCCACCGCATTCAGACCGAAACACTTAGCGGGGATCCCCGAAGTCTTGAGAAAGGGCGGGACATCCTGTAGAACCCCAGCGCACGCGGCCACCAACGCGTACCTTCCAATCCGGACGAACTGATGAATCCCGGCCTGGCCGCCGACCACCGCCCGCTCCTCGACCTCGACGTGACCGGCCAGACCGGCTTGGCTTGCCACCACCACCTCATCGCCCAACACGCAGTCGTGGGCCACGTGGGCGTAGGCCATGATGAAGTTGCGACGCCCTAGTACCGTGATCCCTTTGCCCTTCCACGAGCCGCGGTGAACTGATGCAAACTCCCGGACAACCGACTCATCACCGATAACCAGTCTGGTCTTCTCGCTCCGGTCCTCAAGAATCTGCGGCGGGGCGCCCAATACCACGTGAGTGGAGATCCGGCATCCCTCCCCGATTTCTGTGACGCCATCGATGACCACGTGTGAGCCAATCGTGGTTCCACGCCCCACGCTGACGTCCTTGCCGATGATCGTATACGGGCCCACTGTGACGTCCGACGCAAGGCGTGCCTCCGGCGCGACGATCGCCGACGGGTGAATCTGCGTCACGTCTCGCCTGCCTGCGGTTCGGCGTCCAAGGCGAGGCCTCGCGATTCCCGATCAACCAACCCGCACGACAGCTCAGCCTCCGCCGCCAACTTTCCCTCGACGTAGGCAAGGCCCCGCATCCTACAGTTACGACTCCTGAGCTGAAGGAGCTCAACCTCGAATCTCACCTGGTCGCCCGGAACCACCGGCCGTCGAAATTTGGCCCGATCGATCCCGGTGAAATAGACCAGCTTCTTCTCGGGGCTTGCGTTCAACGTCCGCATCAGAAGGACTCCTCCAACCTGCGCCATCGCCTCGATGATCAGGACGCCCGGCATGATCGGGTTTCCAGGAAAGTGGCCCTGAAAAAAGGCCTCGTTAAAAGTCACATTCTTGAAACCCACAACTCTCTTTCCCGGCTCGATCTCGAGGATCCTGTCAATCAGCAGGAAGGGGTACCGATGGGGGAGCATCTCCTGAATCCCCTGGATGTCCATTAGTGTGACTTCCCTTCCGGTGAGGGCTCGGGTCGAAGCGCGCCCTCCCATCGCTCCCGAAACGCCTCTTCCAGCGCCTTGAGCCGAGACTCAATCGACTGCAGGCTCTTCAGGAGCAGAGGGAGTCGATGCAACCCGGCGATGTTACGCTTGGCCTCGAAGTGAGGCACGGCGGGCGTATCCCAGAACGCCATTCCAGGCGGAAGATCATTGATAACGCCAGCCTGCGCCCCGATAGTGACATCGTCGCCGATCGTGACATGATCGACGATCCCCACCTGGCCCGCCAGGGTCACCCGATTTCCAATCTTCGTGCTGCCCGAGATTCCTGTCTGGGCCGCGATCACCGTATCCTCACCGACGGTGACGTTATGGGCGATCTGGACCAGGTTGTCGATCTTCGTCCCACGCTTGAGCCGCGTCGTGCCCAGCGTCGCCCGGTCGATCGCGACGTTGGCGCCGATCTCTACATCATCCTCGAGGATCACCCGTCCCACCTGAGGGATCTTGACGCGGGCGCCGCTCCGATCCCTCAGATACCCGAACCCGTCGGAGCCGATCACCGCACCGCTGTGGAGAATGACCCGATCGCCGATCTCGACACCCTCCCGGATCGTGACCTGCGGGTAGACTCGGCAATCGGCGCCCATGCTGGATCCCCTCCCGATATAGACCTGAGGCCCGACCGCGCTCCTTGGGCCGATGACAACGCCCTCCTCGATACATGAGAGCGGGCCGATGGAGACCCCGTCTGCAAGTCGCACCCCGGGGCCCACGATGGCTGAAGGATGCACGCCAGGCGCCGGTCGCTCCGGAGGGTAGAAGAGATGAAGGGCCCTGACGAAGGCCAGGTAGGGATCGCGTGCCAGGAGGGTGGGCTTGGACGAAGCCGACACCCCCTCTTTGAGAATGACCGCCGATGCCCGGCTCGCTTCCAATTTCAAGAGGTAGCGCGGATGCGCCACAAAGGTCAGGTCTCCATCCTCGGCCTCATCAAAGGGGGCAAGACCTCGTACGTCAATCTCCCCGTCCCCCACCAGCCGACACTCCAGCTTCTCGGCCAGCTCCCGTAGTCGCATTGCCACGGCTACTTCTTACTTGGACGGTTGTTGTAGCGCTCCAGGATCTCTTTGGTGAGGTCGGCGCCGTCGCTCCCGTAGATCACTCCGCCCTGCCCTTTCTCGACGATGAGCGTGAGCCCCTTCTCCTTGCCATAGTCCCGAATCACCGCCGTGACGTCTCTGAGCAGATCGTTGAGAAGCTCGCCTTCGCGCTTGGACAGGTCGCGGTTGAAATCCTCTGTCAACCGTTTGAGGTCCCGCAGCTTGCGTCGAATGTCCTCTTCTCGCTCTTTCTTTGCGGCGTCACTCAGGACGGGACCCTGCTTCTGGAGGTCCATATCCATCTGCTTGATCTCCGCCTCTTTGAGGCCGATCTCTTTCTGCTTCTCGGCCGCCTCTGCGGCCACCTTGTTCCTCGCCGCCTGGCCTTCTCTTGATTGGGAGATGACCGCCTGGATATCCACGAACCCAAGTTTTACCGCTGGGTCCGCAGCCAGGCTCGGAGACACCGCGAGCATCCACGCCGCAAATCCCCACGGAAACCACCCCCAACGTCGGCCTCGATTCGATCGCGCCATCAGCAATTCCCTCCTGAATACGAGTGCTCCTCCAACTATTTCGCCCTAACTGGGTGGGGCACCGTGCCGGGCCAAGAAACGAGCATAGCAAGGCGCGGCCCCCGCGCCCGACCGAGGCGTACATTTTCAGGTACGTCGCAGGGAGTGCGCCGGGGGCCGGCAACGCCGCTAGGCGAAGTTAATTGGAACGGCACTAGAACACCGACCCCACCGTCAGATGGACCGCATTGCTCCGCTCCTCAGGCCTCTTATTCAGGTTAAAACCCCACTCAACCCTCACGAGTCCGAATGGGGTGGCGACACGAAGTCCAACTCCGGCGGTCGGTCGCAGCGACAGTGAAAAGCTTTCGTCCTCGGCGAACACATTTCCAGCATCGATGAACAGAAGCCCCTTGGCCCCCAACGGTTCATAGATGGGGAACAGAAGCTCGTTATTGAAGTAGATTGCCTTGTTGCCGCCGATGCGCTCTCCCGTAATAGGGTCAACCGGGCTCAAGGTAAAGGTCCGAAACCCGCGGACGGTGTTGGTGCCCCCCAGAAAAACCCGCTCCTGAGCCGGTAGACGTCTGTCGCCGAAAGGCTCCACGACGATCAGGTTCCCCCGGATATGACCCACGAACTTCCAGAATATAGGGTGATAATACCCCAGATCGAGGCTGAACCGGTTGAACTCGTTTTCCCCACCAAGGAAGGTCCCGGCCAGTTGATAGCTTCCGGTGCCGACGAAGCCGCGACTCGGATCCCGGCGATTATCTCGTAGGTCCATCGAGAGGCTGAAACCGATGCTGGCCGTAATATTCGTCCCTTCCTGCTCCCGAATCAACGTCGGCGCGTTGGCAACCAGATTGAAGATCCGCACCTGCTCATATTTATAAGACAAGGAACCGAATAATTCTTTGTAGAGCCTCCGGCCCAAGGTAAGCGAACCGCCCTTGGCGTCCTGGTCGAATCCGGTGAAGCTCTGGAAGAGCAGCCGTTGGTTGAAGAGGGACAGGTCGAGGGAGGTCTCTGTGTCCAAGATATGAGGATCTTGATAGCGCAGCACGAAGCGGTTGGCACTGCTGCCGAGCTGACCCGAGAACGACATCCGTGTCCCAAGACCAAGAAAGTTGCTCTGCGAGATCGATCCCGCCCCCAGGACGCCATCGATCGAGCTGAAGCCGGCGCCAATGGCAAAGGAGCCGGTCGGTTTCTCCTTCACTGTCACCTCGATATCAACCCGATCCTCGGCTGTCCCGCGACGGGTGTCGATCTTGACGTCCTCGAAGTACCCCAGGTTGTTCAGATTCTGTCGGCTGCGCGCCAGCAGGCGGCTGTTGTAGAGGTCTCCCTCGATCAGCGCGATATCCCGCCGGATGACTTTATCACGGGTCTTCGTGTTCCCCGAGATCTCAATCCGTTCGACGAAGACCTGCTTCCCCTCGCTGATCTCCATCCCCAGATCGACGATATGGTTGATCCGATCCGTGTTGATGATCGGGGCCACGTCGGCGAACAGATACCCGCGCTCCGAATACCGGTCCGTCAGAGTCAGGATATCCCGCTGAAGCACCTCGCGGCTGAACACACCACGTTTGGCGATCTGAAGCGGCTTCAGGACCTCATCGGTGGCAAAGACCGTGTTCCCCGTGACCCGCACCTCTCCGACCCTGTACTGCGGCCCCTCTTCTACCCGGATGCTGATCTCCAACTTCCGCCTCGCCTCCACCACCCGGATCTCCGGTTCATCCACCTTAACGTCCAGGTAGCCGTTATCCAGGTAGAAGGCCTTGATCCGATCCAGATCGCGCTGTAACTCCTCCCGTTTCAGCGTCCCGTAGAAGTAGAACAGGAACAGCTCCTTGGTGGCCAAATGATCCTTGATGTCTCTCTCGCTCAACCCTTTGGTCCCAAGGATCCGAACCGTGGAGATCTCGAACTTCCCGCCCTCGTTGATCTGGAAGACGACGGAGATATCCCCTTCCGCAACCTTCTCCACCTGAGGGAGGATCTTCGCCTGATAATACCCCTCTTCCTCATAGAGCAGCCTTACTCTTTCCGCATTGGCGGCAACCGCCTGTGGATTGAATACCCCGCCCTCTGTCAGCGCGAGTTTTTCCTTTATCTTGTCGGTGGCGATCTGCTTGTTGCCTCGGATCTTGACCTCCCGGATGGTCGGTTTTTCAGTCAGAATAAAGGTGACCTTGAGGCCTCCTTCAAACACCTCCGCGTCCACAGCCACGTCGTCAAAGAAGCCCAGGCGGTAGAGGGTCTTCACATCCTCCCGGGTCTTTTCCAAAGAGAAGGGTTCTCCTACTTTGGTCTTCAGCCTGAAGCGGATAGTGGCTTCGTCGATCTTCCGGCTCCCCTTGACGTCAAGTTGCTTGACCAGCACCGGTTCCTGGCCATGGGCTCTGCCGAAGGCGAGCGCCAAGAGCAAGAGGAGCCAGCTAGCGGTGACAGCAAGCACGGACCTGCTCGAAGATGCCACTTGGCGACGTCGCTCCTGGAGACAAGAGAAGCTACAAGCGCGCTGAACGGCGTGAGGACTCTAACACCTTTCCCGAAAAAAGGCAAGGAGAAATTCGCCCGGAGTGCCCCAAAATCGAGGGGTTATGGGGTGAAGCGGGGGTGAGGCTATTTGGGGGCTTCGAGGAGGCTGGTCTCCTCGAAGGTGAGGGCATCTCCCTCAAGCTTGATTCTCAGGGTTCCCCCGTCGGGGAAGCGCCCCTTCAGGACCTCTTCGGCCAATGGATCCTCCACATAGCGCTGGATGGCGCGGCGAAGGGGTCTGGCGCCGAAGGTCGGATCATAACCGCGGTCGATGAGAAAGTCCTTCGCGGCCTGATCGACCGCAAGGGAGATCTTGCGCTCTCCGAGCTGGACCTGGAGCCGGTCAAGCATGAGGTCCACGATCTTGCGGAGCTCGTCCTTGCCGAGCTGATGGAAGACGATCACTTCATCCAGCCTATTGAGCAATTCCGGATTGAAGACCCGTTTCAGCTCACCCAGGACAGTTTCCTTCATCCTGTCGTATGTCACCGCCTCGTCACCACCCTTGGCGAAGCCCAATGCGGTGTGGAGACCGATCTGACGAGCGCCGATATTGCTCGTCATGATCAGGATCGTGTTCTTGAAATCGACGCTCCGGCCGTAACTGTCGGTCAGGCGGCCGTCTTCAAATATCTGAAGCAGGAGATTAAACACCTCCGGGTGAGCCTTCTCGATCTCATCGAGAAGGATGACAGAGAACGGACGACGCCGAACCTTTTCCGTGAGCTGACCAGAGTCGTCGTACCCGATGTAACCCGGAGGGGCGCCGATGAGACGGGAGGTGGAGAAGCGCTCCATGTATTCCGACATATCGACGCGGATGAGAGCTTCCTCAGTTCCGAAGAGGAATTCGGCCAGCGCCTTGGCTAACTCGGTTTTTCCCACGCCCGTGGGCCCCAGGAAGACGAACGACCCAACCGGTCGGCTCGGGTTCTTGATGCCGGCTCGCGAGCGCCGAATCGCCCGGCTCACGCCCTGAATCGCCTCTGTCTGTCCCACCACCCGTTTGGCCAGGTCCTGCTCCATCCGGATGAGCTTTGCCGACTCCTCCTCCTCAACCTGGTAGAGGGGGATGCCGGTCCATTTCGAGACGATATACGCGATCTCCTCGGCCGTGACGACGGTCTTCTCCTTCGCCCTCGCCTCCTTCCACCGGGCTTTCTTCTCCTCCAGGTCGGCCCGCAGCTTGCGCTCTGAGTCGCGGAGCCTGGCCGCCACCTCGAAGGCCTGAGTCCGGATCGCGTCTTCCTTTTGGCTCCGGAGCCGCTCCACCTCGTTCTCCATCTCGCGCAGCTCCTGGGGCAGCATCAACGTCTTGAGTCGCGCCCGCGATCCGGCCTCATCGATCACGTCGATCGCCTTGTCGGGCAGGAACCGGTCGGCGATGTACCGCTGGGACAGGCGTGCCGCAGCATTCACTGCCTCGTCGGTGATCACGGCGGAGTGATGCGCCTCGTAGCGATCCTTGATCTCCATCAGGATCCGAATCGTCTCCTCCACGCTGGGCGGCCCCACCTGAACTGCCTGAAACCTCCGCTCCAACGCCCGGTCTTTCTCGATATGGCGGCGGTATTCATCGAGGGTGGTGGCGCCGATGCACTGAAGCTCACCACGGGCGAGCGCCGGCTTCAGCATATTGGAGGCATCGATCGCCCCCTCAGCAGCACCGGCGCCCACGAGCGTATGCAGCTCGTCGATGAACAACACGATGTTCTGTGACTGTTGAATCTCCTTAATAACGGCCTTCAGGCGCTCCTCAAACTGCCCTCGATACTTGGTCCCGGCCACCATACCCGCCAGGTCAAGCTGGACCACCCGCTTCCGCAACAGCGTCTCGGGCACGTTGCTGGCGACGATCCGCTGGGCCAGCCCCTCTACGATGGCGGTCTTCCCGACGCCGGCTTCCCCAATCAGCACCGGGTTGTTCTTCGTTCGACGCGACAGAATCTGGATGACCCGCTCGATCTCCGTCTCTCGTCCGATCACCGGGTCCAGCTTGTCCTGCCTCGCCATCGCTGTCAGGTCAACGCCGAACTCATCCAGTGCCGGCGTCCTGGTTGAGGTCGAAGACTTTGAGGCCTGCTCACCCAGCAACTCCTGGGCTTGGGCCTTTGCTGCGGCCACGCTGACACCGAAGTCTCGCAAAACCAGTGAGGCAATCCCCTCGCCCTCGCGGATCAGCCCGAGCAACAGGTGCTCGGTCCCGATATAGTTGTGTCCCAACGACCTGGCCTCGGAGATGGCATACTCCAACACCTTTTTGGCCTGCGGGGTAAAGGGGATCTCCCCGGCAGGGCTGAACTCGGAGCCGGCCGAGACGATCTTCTCGATCTCCGCCTTCACCGCCGAGATATTCACGTTCAGCTTCTTGAGGATCGCGACCGCGAGTCCATCGCCCTCGCGGATCAGCCCGAGCAACAGGTGCTCGGTCCCGACGAAGTTGTGCCCGAGGCGGATCGCCTCCTCCCGGGCCAGGATGATCACCTTGCGGGCTCGCTCTGTGAATCGCTCGAACATCTGCTCGCTCCCCCCGTCAATGCCAGGTCAAAAGGTTCGCGTCTAGTGCCGTTCCAACTTGTTGCGGCTTGCCACCGTTAGGAGCCCTACTAACAACCATCGCTCTCCTTAGCATCGCCTTTTTTGGCTTAAATAGTTGGAACGGTACTAGTATACC
>JACPQX010000148.1 GCA_016190255.1 Candidatus Methylomirabilis oxygeniifera
ACGGAGATCATGGTACTGCAGATCCATCATGAAGACGCGTTGGTCATCGAAGGAGCAGCCCTTGCGGCTGATGTAGGAGTCGATGAGCTCGCGCTTGATGACCCAGTCGAGCTCGCGGTGGAGCGTCCTCGGGTCCTCGGCGAGCTTGTCCAGGACGTACTGCCACTTCTCCAGGAGGTCGGCCACCTGGGGGCTCCGCTCCTGGCCCTGGTAGTACTCCAGGGCGAGGTCGAGGTACTCCCGTTGGATCTCGATGGCCGAGAACTCCTTGCCCCGCTTCAGCTTCACCCGCCGCTTGCAGGCGACGTCATGGGAGATCTCCTTGATGGCCCGGACCGGGTCCTCGAGGGCCAGGTCGCGCTTGATGAAGCCGTCCTCCACCATGCTCAAGACGATGGCGGTCGTCCCGACCTTCAGGTAGGTCGCGAATTCGGACATGTTCGAGTCGCCGACGATGACGTGGAGGCGGCGGTACTTCTCTTCGTCGGCGTGGGGCTCATCGCGGGTGTTGATGATCGGGCGTTTGGCCATGGTGTCGAGCCCGATGAAGGTCTCGAAGAAATCCGCCCGCTGGGAGAGCTGATAGTCGCACGGCTCGGTGCCGTTCTCAGCCCCCACCTTCCCCGCGCCCGCAAAGATCTGGCGGGACACCAGGAAGGGGCTGAACCCCGAGATGATCTGTTCGAACGGAAGCCCTCGATCCATCAGGTAGTTCTCATGATGGCCGTAGCTATTCCCTTTCCCGTCGCTGTTATTCTTATACACGAAGATCCGCTGTTGATCCCGCAAGGCCAGATTGGCAGAGGCGAGACACATCTCGAAGATCCGCTCCCCGGCCTTCTCATAACAGACCACGTCGCGGGCGTTGGTGCATTCGGGGGTGGAGTATTCGGGGTGGGCACCATCCACATAGAGACGGCCACCATTGCGGAGAACCTTGTTGATCGTGCGATTGTCCTGCTGGTTGGGCTTCTCATGCTCCCCGCTCGCCTCATACCCTCTGGCGTCGAGAAGCGGATTCTCCCCGGCGTAATCCCACATCGCCTTCACCTCGGAGAAGGCGGGATGGCTATTGATCAGCAGGATGGAGTTCGACACGGGATCAAAGCCCGAGGAATCCTTCGCGGTGATCCCCAGCTCGATCTCGGTCCCTATGATCTTTTCGATCGCCATCCTGCCTCGTGAGAGACGCTCTCCTGGGATTTCAGACCAGATGAGGGATTCAACGCTGATTACAGATAATGACCGGTGGAAATCGTTTCGACCTTTCGGGACCGCTTTCCCTCTCGGTCGAAAACCGTCCGCACGTTGACGATCCGGTCGCTGCGCCGCCCGGCGATCTTTGCCCAGTCATCAGGATTCGTGGTGTTGGGAAGATCTTCGTTCTCCCGAAACTCCGTCCGAACCGCATCAAGCAGGTCCTCGGTCGTGAGTCCCTTGGCGCCCGTCGTGATCATCCGTTTCACCGCCCGTTTCTTGGCCCGCGTGCAGATCGACTCGATCATGGCACCCGACACAAAGTCCTTGAAGTACAGGGTCTCCTGCTGCCCGGAGGCGTAGGTGACCTCCAAGAAGCGATGCTCGGGGACGGTCGCAAACAGAAGGTTGATCGACTCGCCGATCATCGCGAGCGCGGCCTTTTCCGAGGTCCCGTGGCCCTTCAGCTCGCTCGCCGCGAACGGCAGGTCGGGGGTAAGATACTTTGTGAAAATCTCCTGGGAAGCCCCCTGATCGGGACGGTCGATCTTGATCTTGACGTCAAATCGACCCGGGCGCAACACCGCTGGGTCGATGAGATCCTGGCGGTTCGAGGCCCCGACGACGATGACGTTTTTCAACCCCTCGACCCCATCGATCTCGGCCAAGAACTGCGGGACGATGGTGGACTCCACATCTGAGGATATGCCCGATCCGCGCGTCCGAAAGAGGGAATCCATCTCGTCAAAGAAGATCACGACGGGCGAGCCATCGGTGGCCTTCTCCTTCGCCCGTGCGAAGATCTCCCGGATCTGCCGCTCCGTTTCACCGACATACTTGTTCAGCAGCTCGGGACCCTTGACGTTCAGGAAGTACCCTTTCACCACCTGCCCGGTCTTCTTGGCCAATTGCTCCGCCAGAGAGTGGGCGACCGCCTTCGCGATCAAGGTTTTGCCACAGCCCGGCGGGCCATACAGCAGCACGCCCTTGGGAGGCTGGAGCTTGTGTTCCCGGAAGTAGTCCGCGTACAGATACGGCAACTCGATGGCGTCTCTGATCATCTCGATCTGTGGGCCGAGTCCACCGATCGCGTCATAGCCAAGCTCCGGAACCTGCTCCAGCAGGAGATCTTGGACGTCACTCTTGGGCAGCTTTTCCAAGATGTATCCCGAGCGCTGGTCAAAGAGAAAATGGTCGCCCACCTTCAGCGGGAGGTCCCTCAGCGGCTCGGCGAGTTCTACAACCCGCTCTTCGTCGGCGCGCAGACTGACGATGGCCCGGCCTGCATCGAGACGATCCTTCAGTGCGACGACCTCGCCCTGCCCCTCGAACCCGACCGCTTCGATGACATTGAAGGCCTCATTCAGCACCAACTCCTGGCCTTTGCGAAGGGTTTCAGGCTGCAGGGAAGGGTGGAGGTTGACCTTCAACTTGCGGCCGCCGGCGTAAATGTTTGCCGTGCCGTCCTGGTTCATCGAGGAGAACGTCCCGTAGGAACTCGGCGGTGCAGAGAGCCTCTCCACCTCCTCCCGGAGCGTTGTAAGCTGCTCTTTGGCTTGCTGTAAGGCCTGAGCCATTCGCTCGTTCTGATGATATGCCTGGCCCAACTGCTCACGCGACTGATCAAGCTTGGATCTAAGGAACTCGAATTCTTTTGGGGTTTGGTCCAGTCGCCGTCGGAGGTGATAGATCTCCTCCTCGAGAGACTTGACCTGTGCCTGGAGAGCTTCGATCTCGTCCTCGTACTGGGAGAGCTTTCGCTGATACGATGTATCACTCTTCGGAATCTGCTCGGAGAGCTTCCGCATTGTCTTTCTGAGGGAACCCAACTTCGTCGAGACCTTCTCAGAGTCGCTCATCGTGGCCTGACCTCCCGCGCCCCTGGTCCCCGGATTCACCGTTACGCGCCATGGTGCAAGGGCGACTTGAAGCTCAAAGCAATATATTACTTCTGATTTCAGGGCTGTCAAGTTTTTTTTCCTGAGGCCATATCGGAAAAATCCGCTTCCAGAGCCTATTTTCGGCTTCCATCGACAGTTCAGAATTCACAGTTCATTGCAAAAGCCCAACGAGCGAGAATTTTGTTGTTTGAACTATGAACGCCTTTCGTTCTACTCTGAACGCAGTTTCCCTTGTATGGTTCGCATTGGCACGACCCCAGAGAATATGATATCGTAGGAGAGATTGTGGGCCGGGCTTGACTCACGTCGAGGCCTGCGTTTAGGAGTTGAGAATGCCACGGCGGCGAATCCGAAAATACACACGAAGCGCGACCCGGATTCTCCTCATCATCGCTGCGATTTTCCTCTCCTTTCTCTTCCTGATGGTGTTTGCCCTTGGACGGTGAGAGGAGGGAAGACGTTCAGGGTTCAGGGTTCGGGGTTCATAGAGGGACACCAATTGCGCCTTTGCGCTTCCGCTATGAACTATGAACGTTTTTCGGTCTACTGTGAACGGTGTTTCGGTGATGGGTGAAATGATTTGCAGACCCGGTGGCGCCAGATCATGCTCAGCCCCGACACCCCACTGAACGGAGAGTTCGTATCATGCCGATCGAGAGCCCCACGCCGGCGGAACTTCTCAAGATCTACTACTACCTAAAACTGACCCGCGGCTTGGAGCAACGGGTGATCACCCTCTACCGACAGGGGAAGATTATCGGCGGCGTTTACATCAGCGCGGGGGAAGAGGCGATCGCAGTTGGAAGCGCCTCGGCGCTTTATTCCGACGACGTCATCGCCCCTTCCCACCGGGACCTCGGCGCGAATTTGATGAAGGGGATTACCCCAAAGGAATATCTGGCACAGTACCTCGCCAGGCAGACCGGGCTGACCCGGGGACGGGACGGTAATGTCCACTACGGTGACATCACGCGTGGCATCATCGGTTTTATCAGTCCGATGGCCGATCTGCTTCCGGTGGCGGCCGGAGTCGGCTTGGCCTTTAAGCTTCGGCGCGAGCGCCGCGTGGTCGCGGCCTTCTTTGGCGACGGGGCCTCGAGCCGCGGTGATTTCCACGAAGCGCTCAACTTCGCCGCGGTCATGAAACTGCCTGTTGTCTTCGTCTGCCATAACAACCAGTTCGCTTACTCCACCCCGCTGGAGCGGCAGATGGCGGTAGAGCATGTGGCCGACCGGGCCAAGGCATACGGAATGCCGGGGGTCACGGTCGATGGCAACGATGTGCTCGCCGTCCGCACCGCCGTCGCCGAGGCGGCCTCTCGCGCCAGGCAAGGAGGAGGCCCCACTCTCGTGGAGGGAAAGACGATGCGGATGCGGGGCCACGCCGAGCACGATGACGCGTCCTACGTCCCGGCCGCGATGCTGGAGGAGTGGCGAAAGCGGGATCCGATCGACCGG
>JACPQX010000146.1 GCA_016190255.1 Candidatus Methylomirabilis oxygeniifera
ACCCGCCTCTGGATCGGTATTCGGGAAATGAGGACTCGAATCCTGTTGTTTCCTCTTCAAGTTCATCTATGCACCCTTTGAGCATGAGGGTTGCAACTCACCTAACCGTCAGGTGCGGTCCGAGGCTAAGCGACATAAAGGCCATTCTCGGACGGCTGGAGAGCCAGGGCCAGCCCCTGTCGAACACTACAGCGCGGATGAAGAGCCTGTCAAGGCAAAACACTGGGCCTTGGGGGGCATTCGGCTGCGGGGGATGGGTCCGCGCGCTGGATCCGGACGGGTTAGGCGGGCAGGTCGGAGAGGAGGTCAGCGGGGCCGGTTGGAGAGGGCCCGTATAGTTGGTTACATCCGTTCCGGCGCGGAGACGCCCAGCAAATTGAGCGCATTACCGATGACAACCCGGCAGGCGGCGACAAGCGCCAGGCGAGCGCCCGTAAGTGAAGTGTCAGTGGAGATGATGCGACGCCGGTTATAGTAGCCGTGAAATCGCGCCGCCAGGTCGTGCAGGTAGGCCGTTAGGCGGTGCGGTTCCAGCGCCTGCGCCGCGCCGATCACCAGTTCGGGATAGAGAGCCAGTTGCTTGATCAACCCCACCTCTTCGGGCAGGTCGAGCGGCCCGAGATCATCCTCCGGGGATGGGGCGGCGAAATCAGCCTTTGCTGCCTCGCGGAGAACACTGCACAAGCGCGTGTGAGCGTACTGCACGTAGTACACGGGGTTTTCATCAGAAGCCGCCTTGGCCATCTCCAGGTCAAAATCCAAGGGACTGTCGCACCGCCTGGTCAGGAAGATGAAGCGGGCAGCGTCGCGTCCCACCTCCCCAACCAGCTCGTCCATCGTCACGAACTGCCCGGTCCGCTTCGACATCCGGACCTGCTCGCTCCCGCGCATCAAGCGGACGAGCTGCACGATCAGGATTCTCAGTGCATGCTGCGGGTGGCCCAGGGCCTGCATCGCCGCCTGCATCCGGGCCACGTACCCGTGATGATCTGGCCCCCAGAGGTCGATTGCGTGCGCGAAGCCGCGGGTGAACTTGTCCTGATGATACGCGATGTCCGGAAGAAAGTAGGTGATCTCACCGTCGCTTTTCACCAGGACCCGGTCCTTATCATCGCCAAAGGTCGTCGAACGAAACCACAGTGCCCCCTCTCGCTCGTATAGGTGTCCGCGTGCCCTCAAGGCTTCGATCGCCTGCTCCGGGTCGCCGCGGCCCCGCAGGGCGCGCTCGCTGAACCAATTGTCAAACGTGACGCCGTACGCCTCGAGCGCCGCTTGCTGCCCTGCGAGTATCCGCTCGACCGCAAAGCGGCCCAATTGGTCCCGGCGCTCCGGTTCCGGTGCGTCGAGCGCCTCCCGCCCGTTGCGCTCGAGATACTCGCGCGCCATATCGATCACGTAGTCGCCGGGATAGGCCTCTTCCGGCATCGGATAGTCCTCACCCAGCAGTTGACGGCACCGCACCTCCATGGCCAGGGCAAGGTTACGAAACTGGTTCCCTGCGTCGTTGACGTAGTACTCGCGATAGGCCGAATACCCCACCCCTTCAAGCAACCGCGCGATGGCGTCGCCGACCGCCGCAGCCCTGGCATTCACCACGACCAACGGGCCTGTCGGATTCGCGCTGACGAATTCGACTAGAACCTTCAGGCCGTTCCCGATATCGGCCCTTCCCCAGGCAGGTCCGGCGCGGAGGACCTGCCGGACCACGCCCCTCCAGAAGCCCTTTGCGAGAATGAAATTCAGGTAGCCGGCGCCCGCCACCTCGACGCGATCGACCACGTCGCGGGGAATCTCGACGGCAGCGGCGATCTGATCGGCGATCTCGCGCGGCTTTCGTCTCAGCACCTTCGCCAGTCCGAAGGCGACCGTGGTCGAGAGATCACCGAAGCCGGGGTCAACCGGGTACTCCCACACAATCTCTGGGAGCGACCCGGAGGCGAGCCCCGGTTGAAACCCGGCCCTCCTCACAGCCGCCAGCAGGAGATCGGCCAGTTCAGCTTTCAGGCGTGTGATCATGGATTTTTCTTGCTTTCCGGCATCAACCTTCTATAATGCGCCAACACGTCGCTTCGAACTCATCACGGAGGTAGTGGTGCGGCAGAAAGACCGAGAGCTCAGCCGCAGACGCAAACGTCGTCAAGAGGCCCTTAGGGCACGACGCAAGGAGCTACTGGCGTCCCGGCCGGCCCCAAAACCTCTCGCGGATAAGCCGAAACCGAAGAGGCGAACGGAGCCTGGCGCGACGGACAGGCGGCCGAAACCCAAAGCAGAAACCTCGCCGAAACCACCCGTGGCTGCTCCTCCCAAGAAAGACACCCCTCCTCCCCCATCCGAGTAACCGACCACTCATTACAACAGCGTCGTACACCCAGCCGATCGCAAGTCACCTGGCCAGCTCCACCGCACGCGCTAATACAAACGCACTAAGAGAAGTGTTTTTGCGAGGAGCGGGGCCCCTCGCCTGTCATTGCGAGGCCGACGAAGTCGGGCGAAGCAACCTCACGGCTCGGGGCAGGCTCCACAATCTCTCAGTGCAACTACGGTGAGTTTGCCGCGCTCCCGTTGGTCGCTCGCAATGACTATCCAAGAACTTTTGGCGTGTCCACTTTAGCACTCCTTGCGAAGCCCATCCGTGCAAGCTTTCCCCCAGGCCAGCAACCGAGAGACTTGCTCAATAGTTGGCGCCTCCGCATAGAGCCGAAGCACCGGCTCGGTCCCTGAGGGCCGAATCAGGAGCCAACCTCCATCCTCCCCGACCAACTTGACACCGTCCAGGGTCTGGACCTCCTTTACGCGCCACCCCTCGATACTCGTCGGCGGCTCAGCAACGATCCGTCTTTCCAGCCCTCTCTCATCCACCACACGATCCAACCCCAGGTCCAAGCGTCGATAGTAATGTGGTCCGACTTCCGTCTGCAACTCCCTGAGCACTGCTCCGAGTGATTTCTCTTCGGTCGCGAGGGCCTCCAACAGCAGGAGGGCGCTCACGATCCCATCCCGCTCAGGGATGTGGCCTGCAATCCCGATCCCGCCACTCTCCTCACCCCCGATGAGCACCTCCTCGCGCCTCATCACCTCAGCGACATACTTGAACCCGATGGGGGTTACGATCACACGCAGGCCGTAAGCCGCGGCCAGTCGATCGATCATCGTGGTCGTGGAAAAGGTCTTGACCACAGTCCCGGAGAGGTCGCGTCTGGTCACCAGGTGCCGGAGCAGTAGCGCAAAGATCTGATGCGGCGTGACGTAGGATCCGTCTTCAGCGATGGCCGCCAGGCGATCGCCGTCGCCGTCGAAGGCCAGTCCGATTCCCCTCGAATTGCCCATGCTTTTAACCCGCTCGGCCAGCTCGCGGAGGTGTTCAGGCAGCGGTTCTGGCTGCCGACCCCCGAACCAGGGGTTCACCTCTCCATGGACCTCGTCGGCCTCCAGACCGACCTCACGAAGCAGCGACGTCACCAAGCCCTGACTCGCACCGTACATCGCATCGATGACAACGGTTAGGCGCGATCGCGCGATCCGCTCCGTGTTGACGAGCGCCCCCAGCCGCGCACGATAGCGCGGGATCGGGTCGAACGGCTCGATCGCTGCTCCTGCCACCAAGCCTTTCAGGCGAGGGTCATCTTCCCGGTCAGCAGTAGGATCGTTCGAGAGGCGCCGCGCCTCTGCCTCAATCTGCTGCGTGACGGTCGGCGTCGCGGGGCCGCCATCGTCCGTGCGGACCTTCAGGCCGTTATAGCTGGGAGGATTGTGGCTGGCGGTCACCATCAGTCCACCCTGCGCGCCAAGCAGGGGGACCGACCATGCAAGAACCGGAGTGGGAATGTAGGAGGCCGTCAGACAGACGTTCAGCCCTTCGGCGGCAAGAGCCTCAGCCGCCACTTGCGCGAAGCGGCGCGAAAGGAAGCGTGTATCGTGACCGACGGCGATGAGCGGAGGTTGATGGCCGGGGTGGATCGCTCGAAATGTAACCGCAACGGCCCTGGCAACCAATCGAACGGTATCGAAGGTGACGTCCCTGGCGATGACGCCGCGCCAGCCGTCCGTGCCGAACCGGATCTCCAGCGGCGCAGGCATCAGGGAAAACAATGCGGTGGGGTCAGGCAGGCGGAGATCACTTCACCAATGGATAACCTTGTTTCCACCAGGCAATGGTCCCGCCTTCCAGGTTATAGAGCTGCTTCCTGCCGACGGCGGCCGCAACCTCACAGGCCACAGCGCTCCGCACGCCCTCGGCGCACACGAAGATGACGTTGTCCTGCTGTAGCAATTCCCGCGGGCGGTTCAGGAGTGTGCCAAGGGGGATGTGCACGGCATCCGGAATATGCCCCTGAGCCCATTCTGCCGGCTCGCGGACATCGACCACGACGACTCCGCCCGTTTCGATCATCTGCTTGGCCGTCTCGGCGCTAACGCGCTCGAACGGATCTCGAACGTCTTGCTTCGCATCCATCGCCTACCTCCTCAACAACCCCAGATTCACCTCTCGCCCCAAGAGGCGAGATTGATCTGGAACTGGAACTGATCACATTCGGGTTCATCATAGCCCATGTCGCCCCTGCCCTTCAAGGACGATCTGACTTGTGTTCGATTAAGATTTCCTGCATCCGGGTCTTACCTTGACCTACCTTACTACTGCAAACGCACTATAGCAAACGACACAAAAGTTGTTTCATTGTCATTGCGAGCGACCAACGGGAGCGTGGCAATCTCGCCGCTTTTGGGATTGCTTCAGTCACTTCGTTCCTTCGCAATGACACCCTATTTAGTGCATTGTATTAGCTTGCACGGCGATCCGCGTGTAGCCTAATTTCTGCTCGCGCCCGAAGTGTATCAGCGATGCGCCCCAGCATCTTCAAGGTAATGTTCGCTCCGTTCTCGATGCGGGAGATCGCTGATGCCGTGGTGCCCAACATGGCCGCAAGCTGCGTTTGTGTAAGGCCCCGTTGCTGCCTAAGCTTGGCGATCTCGACCCCGATGCGAAGGACGCGCAACTGCTCGTTCGCCGCTGCACGAAAGCGAGGATCTTGGAGTTTCTTGGCAGCATAACGTCCCCAATTCGTTTTCGGCTTCACCGATACCTCCTTATCTCCTCTCATCGTCACCCTGAACGCTGCAGATACTCCTCCCTACGTCGATTCGCAAGATCAATAGCAGAGGTTAGAGTCCTGGGGGCTCGCTTCACAAATCCATGCAAGAGCAGAAACGTTCTCCGTGGCGTGGCACAATACAAGATTCGGACGTGCGCTTTGCCGAGCTGAGTCCGGAGCTCCCGCAGGCGCCCCGTGATCTGGCTTGAATAGGGAAATGGCAGCGACACTCCGTGTTCTTCAAGAAGGCGGATCAGGTTAAACACCTTGACCTGCGCAGGAAAGGAGAGCGACTCCAGGAAGGTCTCAACCGGAGAGCCTTCTGCGGCACTCTCATAAAACTCCACCGTCCATCGTGCAGATCGTTCGTCCTTTCCCACCGGCGTCATTTCGCAGATACGATATATCACATCTGCAAAGATGTCAATGCAACACGCCTCTATGATGATCCGATTCTTGACATGCGGTGGGGAGCGTGTTACAAGGGAATGGCTTTGCGAGCATGTGAGGGAATCATGAGAGTTCATCCTGACAATCTTTCTGCGATATTCACGCCCACAAGCGTGGCGGTGATCGGCGCCTCCACGAGCCCGGAAAAACTCGGCTTTCAGATCCTGAAGAACATCCGGGACGCCGGCTTCAAGGGGCCGATCTACCCGGTGAACCCCAAGGCGACGTCGATCCTGGACCTTCGCTGCTACCCGTCTATCGCCGCCGTGGATGGAGCGCCCGAGCTTGCCGTGATCATCGTCCCCGCGAGCACTGTCCCGGCGACGCTCGCGGCGTGCGGAGCCAAGGGGGTGAAAGGGGCCATCGTCATCAGCGGCGGCTTCAGCGAGTCCGGACCCGAGGGTGAGGCGCTCCAGCGCCAGGCACTGGAGGTCGCGCGGGATCACAAGATTCGAATGGTCGGCCCCAACTGCCAAGGGGTGAACAACCCCTATCACGGCCTCTGCGCCTCCTGGCCGCTGCTGACGATGCGGGGTAGCATAGCCGTGGTCTCTCAAAGCGGCACGGTCGCCGCGGCGCTGATGGATTGGGCCGCCCAGGAGGGGATCGGCGTGTCGGCGCTCGTCAGCATGGGGAATCGGGCCGACGTGGACGAGGCCGACCTGATCGAGTATTTCGACGGCGACGCTCAGACTCGCGCCATGGCTCTCTACATCGAAGGGGTCAAGAACGGCCCGCGCTTTCTTGCGGCTGCCCGCCGCGCGACGAAGCCGATCGTCGTTTTGAAACCGGGGCGAACTGAGAAGGGGCGACAGGCGGCCGAATCCCACACGAAATCGCTGGCGGGCCGTGACGAGATCTACCAGGGCGCGTTCCGCCAGTTCGGGATCTGCCGGGCCGAGACCCTGCATGAGCTGTACGATTTCTCCAAGGCCCTGGCGTACCTGCGACGCCCCCCGGGACGGAAGGTCCTCTTCGTCACCAGCTCGGGCGGGTGCGGGGTCCTGGCCGCCGACGTCGCCGCCGGTGAGGGGTTGGACGTAGCGCCCCTTCCGGAGGCGGTCGCCACTCAGCTTCGGTCATTTCTTCCAAGGCATTTCGTCGTGAATAATCCCCTCGACTTAACCGGCGACGCCACTGCAAAGCTCTATAAAGATGTCATCGCCGTCGCAAGGGGTTCGTTCGATATCGTCACAGTCATCTTCGGCGATCCGATCATTGGGGCATCTGAGGTGATCGACCGAAACAATCCTGAACTGGTCGTTTTTCTTGGCGGCGCCGAGGTCGAGCGGGAGGAGGGTCGGCGCCTGCACGCCCGCGGCGTTCCCGTCTTTCCCACGCCCGAGCGAGGGATGCGCGCGCTGGCCCAGCTTGCCCGGTTCGGAAAGCCCGGAGAGAGGGCCTGCCAATGACTCTACAGGTCGGGCTCGGTCAGCGAGAGGGACGATACCTGCTGGAACCTGAAGCCCTCGCCCTGGTCAAGGCGGCCGGCCTGCCGGTGATCGAGCACCGAACTGCCCGCTCGGCTGAAGAGGCAGTCTCAGCAGCCGGACAGCTCGGCTACCCGGTGGCGTTGAAGGTCGTATCCCGGGAGATCGTCCACAAGAGCGACGCGGATGGCGTCCAGCTAGACGTTCGCGACGCAGCGGCCGTCTCCGCGGCCTACCGCCGGGTCATGGATGGGGCAGCCCGCCATCACGCGGGCGCCCGAATGGACGGTGTCCTCGTCTGCCGAATGGCCAGACCGGGGGTGGAAGTAATCCTCGGATTGACGCGGGATCCCCAGTTCGGCCCGGCATTGATGTTCGGGTTGGGTGGGATCTTCGTGGAGCTCTATCGCGACGTGGCCTTCCGCCTCGTGCCGATCTCTGAACGTGACGCCACGGAAATGATCCGCGAGATCAAAGGCTTTCCCCTGCTGTTAGCGACCAGGGGGAGGCAGGCGCGCGACCTTGCCACGGTGGTCCGATGCCTTCTTACCCTGTCCCGCCTTGCCGAATCGCGCGCGGAGATCGACGCGCTTGATCTGAATCCAGTGATCCTGTACGATGAGGGATGCGTGGTGGTCGATGCCAAGGTGTTCCTCGCAGGCGGAGATGGTCGGTCATGACCACGACGGAGGGGACCCGTTCTGCCAGGCACGGCGAATATCGGCGGAGAGAGAGATGCGACAGATCTTGATCATTGGGCTGTCGTACGGCATCACACCGATATTGATGGTGCTAACCATCCTGCTGGCCTGGTGGCTGGCGAAGCGCGGCGCACAGGATGAGCAAGGAGGAGCACAGTGAAGCAGTCATATCGGCTGCGGGAGGTTGGACCGATCATTCTGCTTCTGATGGCCGGAACTCTTCAAGGGTGCCCGCTCATCCTGATTGGGGGGGGCGCTGCCGGCGGAGGGGCCGGGGTTGCCTATGCCAAGAGCGAGCTGGAACAGGTGCACGCCGCCCCGTATGAAAAGGTGTGGGATGCAACGCTGCGCGGGTTGAGAACGCTGAATATCGCCGTCTCGGAAACGCAGAAGGACCAGATCAGCGCAAAGGCGGTCGGGGCCAGGGCGGATGGGACTGCCGTGGTGGTCAGTGTCCTGCCGGTCACAAAGGACAGCACCTCGGTGCGAGTCCGCATTGGAAACCTCGGCGATCGTCCAGCCTCTGAGCGGATCCAGGGTCAGATTGCGGTGACGCTCAAGGAGGGCTCCTAGTGCCGGTCCAATTAACTTCACCTAGCGGCGTTGCTGGCCTCCGGCGCACTCCCTGCGACGTACCCGGGAACGTACGCCGGGTACCCGCGAAGTGGGTGCGGCGCGGCGGCCGCGCCTTGCTACGCTCGTTTCTTGGACCGGCAGGGGGCGCCAACCAAATTATCGCGAGATAGTTGGAGCGGCATCAGCAGGCTACCATTACGAGCAGTATACCGACAAAGAGCCGAGGAACGAGGGTGGCAGGATAGAGCGGGAGTAATGTGGCGGTTCGGTGCACACCCTTACCGTCTAGACTCGCTCAGACCCGGGCCGGCTGGACACGTCACGCTCGTCACCAGGGCGATCCGTGAAGATCGACCATCGGAGATTGCACCCTGCCGGCGCCTCATTCAGCCGCGGGCGACCGCCATCACAATGCCTATTGCATCTCCCCGGCGTAGATCTTCATGATCCTTGTGAGCAGATCGATCGCGTCCGATCGCCTGCGCTGGAACGAGTTGCGGCCGATGATCGTCCCGAACCCTCCGCCATCGCGAATCGCTCGGATCTCCTCCAGC
>JACPQX010000150.1 GCA_016190255.1 Candidatus Methylomirabilis oxygeniifera
GCGATCATCCTGGGGGCCGGGGCGATGCTGGACAAGGACTTCGTCGAGTCGTTCGGCGGGGCAGCCAGCGCCTCGAAGGTCGTCCTGGCGCTGGTCATCTATCCGCTGCTGATTCGTGCCGTCGGCGTCTTTGGCTCCATCTTCGGGACCTGGTGCGTCCGGGGGAAGGACGACCCCGCCATGAACCCGATGAAGCCGATCACCTTCGGCTTCTGGATGGCGGCGATCAGTTCGATCGTTGGCTTCTGGCTCGTGAGCTATTTTTACCTTGGCGATATCGTCAGCCTGAAATACGGCGCGCTCTGGTGGCGGGTCTTCCTGGCCAACGTGATGGGGATCGGGCTGGCGCTGGTGATCGAGTGGCTGACAGGATACTTTACCGCGGTCGAAAAGAAGCCGGTGACCGAGATCGCGTATGCCAGCCGGACCGGGCCGGCGACCTTGATTCTTTCCGGAATTGCCTCGGGCCTCGAGTCGAGCGTGTGGGCGGTTGTGGCCATCGTCGCGACCATCTATGGCTCGTACAGCATCTTCGGCGGGAGCTTTTCGCTCTCGGCGTACGGGATCGCGCTGGCCGGGCTGGGGCTGCTGGCGACGACCGGTTTTGTGCTGGCGGAGGATACCTTCGGCCCGATCTCCGATAATGCCAACGGCATCTTCGAAATGTCGGGTGCATTGAAGGATAACCCCAGGACACCTTCGGGGATCGAGGCCCATCGGATTGTGGCCAAGCTCGACGCGGTCGGCAACACCACCAAGGCCCTGACGAAGGGGCTGGCGATCGCGACCGCAGTCCTCGCGGCCGTCGCTCTCTTCCGCTCGTTCATCGACGAGGCCCACTTGATCGAGATGGGTATCCAGGTGAACCTCCCGGAGGTCTTCATCGGCTTCCTGATCGGCGGCGCGGTCCCGTTCCTGTTCTCCTCCTTCGCGATTCAGGCGGTCAGCCGGGCGGCCTTCCTCCTTGTCGAAGAGGTCCGGCGCCAGTTCCGGGAGAAGCCGGGAATTATGGAGTTCAAGGAAAAGCCGGACTACGGGCGGTGTGTGGAAATCGTGACCGCTGCGGCCCAGAAGGAGCTGTTGGGGCCGGCTATCCTCTCGATCGTGAGCCCGATCCTGGTGGCTTTCGCTTTCGGCGCGCCGGCGCTCGGGGGGTTCCTTGCCGGCGCCATCCTGACCGGGCAGCTCATGGCGGTGTTCCTGTCAAATACCGGCGGGGCGTGGGACAACGCCAAGAAGAAGATCGAGGAGGGGCTCTTCGGTGGGAAGGGGACAGACGCCCACAAGGCGGCGGTCATCGGCGACACGGTTGGCGACCCCTTCAAGGACACCGCCGGTCCGGCGATCAACCCGATGATCAAAGTCATGAACCTGGTGGCAATCCTCATTGCGCCGCTTGCCATCCGCGATATCGGGGGCGGCACTCGGTTCATGATCTTTCTGGCCTGCGTGATTATCCTGGGCATTTCCGTCGCCTTCAGCAAACGGGGCTCCATCGTCGGGAAGGAACAGGCCGCCGCACTGAAGGCGGAGGCCAAGAAAGCCCACTAGTGCCGAACCCATTAACTTCGCCTAGCGGCGTTGCTGGCCACCGGGGCGCTCCCTGCGATGTACCCGGAAACGTACGTCTCGGTCGGCCCCGGGGCCGCGCCTTGCTATGCTCGTTCCTTGGCTCGGCACCACAGCGGGTCATTTGCAGCCGATAAGTAGTTGAAGGGTCACTAGTGGGGCAAAGGCAACATTCAGAAAGGCGGCTTCCGTTATCGGAAGCCGCTTTTCATTTTCATGGAGCGGAATAACATGACCGACGAACGGCTTACCGATCCGTGGCACCGGGTCGATGCTTCCGGGGAGGCCGATCGCCTTATCCAGGTTCTCGAAGAGGCCGACCTGGCTCCCGGATGGGCCGAGCTGCGCCAAACTTGGTTGGACTTCTCAGGCGTGCGGCCAGGAGATCGCGTACTCGATGTCGGCTGTGGGACCGGGGTTGTCACGAGGGACCTGGCGCAGCGGGTTGGTTACCAGGGACAGGTGGTCGGAATCGATCCAAGCACGCGTCTCATTCAAGAGGCGCTGCGCCGCATCGAAGGCAACGACCTCAAAGGACGAATCGAGTTTCGGTGTGCGGATGGCGCCGCCGTCCCGTTTCCCGACGGAAGCTTCGATCTGGTGGTGGCCTCGGCAGTGTTCGGCCATGTTCCGAATGGGATGGAGGTTCTTCAGGAGATGGTCCGGGTGGCGCGGCCAACTGGGACGGTGCTCGCATTCGATCACGACATCGATACGATCGTCATCGACGCCGCCGATCGCAACGTGACGCGCCGAATCGTCCATGCGTACTGCGACCGCTACTTCACCAGTGGGTGGTCCGGTCGCGAGCTGTATGCGATGTTCCGGCGCGCGAATCTGGACGAGATCACGGTCCTCCCGCTGACCTTCATCTCGACCCAGTTCGAGCCCCACTGGAAGCGGATGGTGGAGCGGTTAAGCAGCGTGGCTGTTAAGACGGGCGTCGTGTCGGACAATGAGGCTGAAGCCTGGCGGGTGGATCTTGAGCGAAGGAACGAAGAAGGCCAATTTTTCGCAAGCCGCGGTTACTTCTGTGTCCGTGGGCGCAAACCGGATGGCCCTCAGTCAGCAACCACCACATGAGCCTTCAGCCTTGAGGCATGCTCAAGCTCTTGCGGCCCCTTTCGTCCCTGCATCGATTCGAACAACCCGCTGGGCATTGGGCTCTACCCATGGTGACCTCGAAGGAGCGCGATCAGCTCTTGCGTGGTCACGATCCGAACGACGCGTTGCGCGTGAAGGGCGGAATCGTTTGACCACAGAGGCACGTTGAGGTGTAGGGCGAGCGCGAGATAGGGTGCATCGGTCTGATCAGGGGTAAATCGCAATGCACCTGCCAGAGCGTCTTGATACGTGGAAGCGGGGAGCAGCCGGATTCTCGTGGTGATCTGGCTCAGCAGCGATCGCACGTCCGCCAGCGAAAGACCTCCAAGCCGTCGGCGCAGGCGGGTAGTGGTCAGCACCTGCTCTGCTTCGATGAAGCTCCATTCAGGGCTCCACAAAACCAGCCGTTCGTCAAGGAGCAACTCGCGAGTCGTGCCGGAACGCAGGAACCCCGCCACCAGGACGTTCGCATCGACGACCAGCTCCATCTAGGCGAGCCGCCGATGTTTTCTCCAGACGCGTCGCTTGATCTGCTGTCCCGCTGCTAACGCCTCCTGCTCGGTTAGGGCGCTGTGCCCGAGAAGCCGCTGCATTTGCTCCAATGTTCGCGTCTTCTCAACGATGGCCTGGCGGGCGACCTCCGACCAGTTGATCTCCGGGAAATTGCTCATTCTGGCCTTCAGGTCGTCCGGGATGGCCAGGGTCAAGTTCGGCATTCGCGCACCTCCTTGCGAGAGCGTGTGTTATGTGGAAAAGCATATCACACATATCACACATCGGCAAGAGAAATCACATGACCCGACTGAGAAAGGCACAGCAGAACCGATTCGTTGCAAGCCGCAGCTACTTTTGCCTGCGAGGTCGCAAACCCTGAGCCCTTATCCTAACCTCCTCCCGCGAGGGGAGAAGAGGACCTTCGGGGGAGGGCATTTCAGCAGATGATACCCCAAGTGCTACCAACTCGACGCCGACCTTGACCTTTCAGCGATGCTCCCTCAACTGGAACAGTGGCTGGAATCGACCAATCGCTTTCTCACATCAAGTGGGGCGTCCCATCTCCAGGCTGCATGGACGCGATGGAGTTACATGCACGGTGGCATGGGACATTTCTCCGAGGGGTCCACCACATCGACACGGACCTCTTGGAGCTGCGGTCCAAGCATCCCTGTGAGGTCGACTGCGACGATCCGCGGTGTGACCTCGAAGTCGAGCGCATTGAGGTGCGAGAAAAAGGTTATCGGGGGCGGCGGGGGCCCCGACCGACGCCGCTGGTGGCATGCGGGGGTTGAGGTATAGGCAGGCTCCCGAGCGCTCCAGTCCCGAACCTCAATGGGACCGGCAAACTCGTCCACGCGATAGCGGCCGACCGGTAACTCGATGAAGTTCTGGTACTCGAGGATTCGTGTGCCCAGTTCTCGCTCTCTCGTCCATCGATGCAGCAGTCTGAGCCGGTAGTGGGTGAGTGACACGATGTGGAGGAAGTGTTCCGAAGGAACATTGTGATCGAGATGGCAGGGTACGATGATTTCAACCCGGACGATCACGCCACGGCTTGCGGGATGCTCTTCTGGCGTCAGTTTGGGTTGGTTGTTGCGTATACTTTTTGGGTCCAACATCTCGGGTATCAGAGGTGGGGGTGTAGGCTTGTCGGGCAACTGATGCGGCTTCAACTTGGGTGCCTCCGCGGCGACCACATCGTGGACAGCAAACATCGCCGAGCATACAGATGCGAGCAATAGGCACAGCAGCACGAAAGGTCTTGCACCGTTTCGTCTCATACACGACTCCGCACGGCCGGCGGCGGTCTTACGGCTTCAACGCCCGGATCACAGACGTGGTCACGAAGCCACCCACCCGCGTGGGCGCTAGCGCTCCTCTGCACCCCCTCGCGCGCGACAACGACTCCGTTCCGGCTTGGCTCGAAGAAAATGGGGAGGGAAGCGGTTTCGTTACACTGTTACGCTCGCCTCTCATCTGGCAAGCAAGTGGCGTGAGGTAAAAGGATCGGACCTTCGAGGAGATGCTGTTCCCAGTGTTTCCAGCTCAGGAGATCCTCCCCCGAGAGTTTGCACTGTCAGAACGTTGCGGCCTTCTCGAAGTACGCTATATTGACACGGGTGATGCGGTCCTGGCGGGCCTGGTCGGCCACTTTTTTGGCGACCATCTGGCGGACGAAAGGAATCGGGATTCGGGCCACGCGATGGGCGACTTCTTCAGTGCAGGGAACGGTAGTGCCATCGAGATAGGGTCCCCCGGAATCCGGTCCGGGGGGGTGCTCGCAGGTCTCCGGTACGAGTTGCTGCAGGCGCATGGCGACGAACTGCGTTACCCATTCCTTAATCTGATCCGTCGCCTTCGTTGCATCGAGGTGCTGCCGATCGATCCGCTCAAGGAGTGTCGCCATCATTGATTCCAGGCGGCTTAGCCGCTCATCCACGTTGGCCAGTTGTGTTTCGGTTTTCCCCGACATACTTTTTATACTCTAAACCCTCTACCCTATCCCCTTAACCCTGTCTTTTAATAGACCGGCGTCAGCCAGTGCAGGTACTTCGTCCGGTTCCCCTTGACCACATCGAAATAGAGGGCCTGAATTTTCGCGGAGACCGGGCCAATCCTGCCGCTGCCAAGCGGCCGTTTGTCCACCTCGACGATGGGCGACACCTGGGCGCCCGTGCCGCAGAGGAAGGCCTCGTCGGCGATGTAGAGCTCCGTCCGACCGATGGCCCGTTCGGTGGTCTCAATACCCAGCTCTTCCCGTGCCAGCTCGATCACTGTCTCGCGCGTGATCCCTTCCAGGATATCGTCCGATAGCGGAGGCGTAATCAACCGGCCATCCCTGACCAGGAAGATATTCTCCGCGGACCCTTCGGAAATGAAGCCATTCGTCGTGAGGAAGATCGCTTCATCATAGCCATGTTCCAGCGCCTCGGTCTTGGCCAGGGCGGAGTTGACATAGCCGCCGGTGACCTTGCACCGGGCCGGGATGGTGTTGTCGTTGATCCGACGCCAGGAAGAGAACCCCACCTTGATCCCACTCGATACGTCGATGTAGTCTCCAAGCGGGATGGTATAGATGGCGAAGCCGGTGGGATAGCCGATGAACTTCGGGCCGAGGCCTTCAGAATCGACATAGGCAATCGGCCGTATGTAGGTATCGGTCTCGGGGTGATTTTTTCTAAGCAGCTCCACCGTGATCTCGCACAGCTCCTTCTCGTCTTTGCCGATTGTCAGTGTGAGGACCCGGCAGTTCCTGAGCATCCGGACGTAGTGCTCACGGAGACGAAAGACGTAAAGCTGTCTCCTCTGGTTGTTCCAATAGGCTCGGATTCCCTCGAACACTCCGGTCCCATATTGGAAAGTATTATTCTGGATGCTGATCTTGGCCTGATCGACCGGGACGATTCGCCCCTTGAAATACGCGTTTGCCATCGCGCTCCTCTCCCGAGTATTCTCAGCAACATCCGGGCTCAACCTAGCCGGAATCGCTCAAGAAGTCAATAGTTTTCGCCGTAATGACCTTGACATTCCATGTCTGACGGGCTATTTTGGGGCAGTTTTCTGCCAGTGCCGTTCCAACTGGTTTCGGCTAATGGCGGAGAGTGACGCAGCACATACATCGCGTTTGGTGAAGCTTCACTGTTTCGGCGCAACTAATACAAACGCATTAAATGTCGTTACACGGTCATTGCGAGCGAAGCGAAGCAATCCCGCCATTTCAGATTGCTTCGGTCACTTCGTTCCCTCGCAA
>JACPQX010000151.1 GCA_016190255.1 Candidatus Methylomirabilis oxygeniifera
CTTTTTCATCATTGACGAAGTCCTGCGTGAGGGCGCTGTCATCTATGACAAATCCGCAAAGGTGGCTTGACCTGGCAGGTGACGACGTCAGGATGGCTGAATTTGCCATGGCTGAAGGGATTCTGCAACAGGTCTGTTTTCACTGTGAACAGGCGGCCGAGAAGCTGCTGAAGGCATACTTGGTTTGGAAGAAAGGTTTCTATCCTAAGACCCATTCTCTGATCCAGTTGCTCCACCTTTGTCGAATGGAGGACAGCGACTTTGAGGCCCTTGCTGAGCTCTGCGAGCTTCTCGATCAGTTTTATGTCGCAACGCGATATCCCGATGCTCCCATCGGTACCGGGCCTGCTGGATCACCGAGCAGGCCTGACGCAGAGAAGGCAATGAGTGCAGCGGCATCAATTCGTACCTTCGTTCAATCGCGAGTAGGGTCTTAGCTTATTTATGGAGAATCCGGTTGATGTCTTATGAGGCGATCATCGGCCTGGAAGTGCACGCCCAGCTCCTGACCCGGTCCAAGGTCTTCTGCGGCTGCAGCGCCGCCTTCGGGGCCCCGCCTAACAGCCGGACCTGCCCGGTCTGCCTTGGGATGCCGGGAGTTCTCCCGGTCCTGAACAGACGGGTGGTGGAGTTCGCCATCAAGACGTCGATCGCACTCCAGTGCGAGATCGCCGGGGGGTCTCGCTTCGCCCGGAAAAACTACTTTTACCCCGACATGCCGAAGAACTACCAGATCTCTCAATATGAACTGCCGCTGGCCAGAGGCGGGGTGGTTGAATTCCCCGTCAACGGGCTCACAAAGCGTGTCCGCATCCATCGCCTTCACCTGGAAGAGGATGTCGGAAAGTTGCTCCATGCGGGCACCCTCCAGGCCGCCGACTACAGCCTGGTGGATTTCAATCGAAGCGGCGTCCCGTTGATGGAGATCGTCAGCGAGCCCGACATCCGCAGCCCGGAGGAGGCGGCAGAATATCTTCGACAGATCCGGGCGATCCTGGTCTACCTGGAGGTCTGCGACGGGAACATGGAGGAGGGGAGCTTCCGCTGCGACGCCAACGTCTCGGTGCGGCGCGCCGGGACCGAAGAGCTCGGGGTCAAGGCGGAGGTCAAGAACTTGAACTCCTTCAAGCACGTTCAGAAGGCCTTGGCCTACGAGATTCAGCGGCAGGTCCGTGTCCTGCAGCAGGGTGGACGGGTTGTCCAGGAGACACGACTGTGGGACGCCACCCAGGAACAGACCTTCCCGATACGAAGTAAGGAGTACGCTCACGACTATCGCTACTTCCCCGAACCAGACCTGGCCCCTGTGACCATTTCACAGCAATGGATCGATGAGATCCGTCTGACCTTGCCGGAGCTCCCACAGGAGCGCCGCGCCAGATTTGTCCGCCAGTACGGCATCCCGGACTACGATGCGGCGGTCCTTACCGCTTCCAAGCCCCTCGCCGCGTACTATGAGGAGGTGCTGAAGGCCTTCCCGGAGCCGAAGACCGCCAGCAACTGGGTGATGGTTGAGCTCATCGGCCTCCTTAATAGGGACGGCCGGGAGATCACCGACAGCCCGATCCCCGCGGCGGAGCTGGCCGCCCTTCTCACGATGCTGAATCGTGGAAGCATCAGCGGCAAGATCGCGAAGATGGTTTTCGAGAAAATGTACCAGACCGGGAAACCGGCCGCAGTCATCGTTCAGGAGGAGGGACTGACGCAGATCTCCGACCAGAACGAGCTGCTACGCATCGTTGACGAGGTGCTCGCCCAGCACCCAGGGCCGGTAGCCGACTATCGAAAGGGGAAGGTGCAAAGCTTCACCTTCTTGGTTGGCGCAGCCATGAAAGCCAGCCGAGGCAAGGCCAACCCGAAGGCGGTCAATGAGCTGCTCCGCGCCCGCCTGGAGGGTACGCCGCCAGGAGGGGGCGGATAGGATGACCAGGCGCCGGCGGAAGCTATTCGGGGTGCTCCTAGCCTTCGGCTGTCTCGCGATCCTGCTCCTGGCCGCCCCGCTCCTCCTGGATCAGGAGCGCTATCGGGGGCTGCTGACCGACAAGGCCAGTCGCCTGCTGAACCGCACAGTGTCAGCACGCAGCATGCGGATTCGTCTGCTGCCCGGACCAGGGGCGACCATCCGAGGTCTTGCCGTTTCAGATCGTGCCCCTGGGTCCGGAACGTTTATAGAGGCGGAACGAGTCGATGTGAGCATCAGGCTTCTCCCGCTCCTCAAAGGCGAGCTGCAGGTCAGGAAGATTCGCCTCGACCACCCTCGGATTTGGCTGGTCCAAGGCCCGGATGGTTGGAACTTCGAGGACCTGATTCAATCCGCACCGCGACCGGCGACCGGTGAGCGGCGCCGCTCTGAGGGGACGAGATCCGTCAGAGGACAGCCTACCCTCGCGGTCCTGTTGGGAGGGGCGCTGACCGTCCGTGACGGCACGCTCGTCCTCGATCGGTCTTCACAAGACAAGGGATCAGCGCCAATCGAGATCCGGGGGCTGAACGTCGATGCCGCCGCGCCACCTCCCAACACCCCCCTCCGGATCTCTGTCAGCCGCCGTCTGCCGGGCGAGGCATCCGGGTCCTTCGAGCTCACCTGGAGCATGCGGGTGGAGGACGAAGATCGCCTGCCGATCGAAGCGCAGCTTTCAGCCCGCGGCGTGGAAGCGGCCCAACTTGTCTCGTACCTCGGCTTTTCGACCTCTCCCCCCCAGGGGCTGCGCGGCGCCGTTGATCTGGAGGTGAAGGGTGCGGGCGACTGGCCTCGGATCGACCTGCAGGCCGAGGTAAACCTCCAGCGCGTGGGGCTGGCGCCGGAGGGGCCGTCCGGCAAAGCTCCTGAGGAGGAGGCGTGGCTCCGTGCGAAGGGACGATGGGACGGCGAAGCGCTTGACCTTCCTGAGGCCAGTCTGCACTGGAAGGGCGAAACCATCACCGGCCGCCTGCGCCTCGTGAACCTGATGGCTCCAAGGATCGGCCTTGATCTGAACGTGCCGCAGCTCGACATCGAATCTCTAGTGGGAATGGTGACCGCGTCCGACGAGGGGACAGGTCGGGCTGCGGAGGTCAGCGGTCGTCGGGGCAGACGTGCCGTTCCGGCGGACCCTGACCTTGTCGGAGCACGAATCGGCTCGTCGGATGGACCACAGATCGATGGGAGAATCCGGTCCGACGCGGTCCGATGGAGGGGGCTGCTCCTCACGAACGCGCAGGGCGATTTTCGCTACAGGAGAGGGGTCCTCACCATTCGGCGACTGCAAGGCGGTTTCTACGGCGGAAGTCTGTCGAGCGGGGCGTCACTCGACTGGCGAGGGCGACCATCACGCACCTCGATCACCGCGCATCTGGAGGGGGTTCAGACCGAACCATTGCTCAAGGCACTGCAAGAGGAGCGGTGGAAACTCATTGGGATCATGACCCTGGACTCGAGCCTTGAACTATCCGGGCAGCCCGGGCCCGGCGCGCTCGCCAAAGCCGTAGGTCGCAGCGATCTGGTGGTGACGGGGGGGCGCTTGACCGGCCATCCGTTGTTGGATAAAGTGACGCGCACTTTCGATCCCTTTCTGAAAGAGGCCGGATCCTCCTCGGCGCTCAACGAGTTCGATCGTCTCAGCGCCCACTGGACCCTCGACAGGGGGACCCTGCAAACGAGAGATCTGGTGCTGCAGCGGCAAGGCGCGAAGCTCCTTGCCGCAGGGAGCATGAACCTTCAGGACCAGAGGCTTGACTTTGACGTGACAGCCAGGGTCGCAAGGGCAACGCTGGAGGCCAAGGTGAGCGGGACGCCGTCCGACCCGGTGGTGACACCCCAGGTAGGCCGCGTCGAGCAACGCATCAAGACGGAAGTCGGCAAATTCCTGAAAGGAGGGAAGAGCGAGGCGCTGGGGAATGTGCTGCGGCAGCTCCTGCCCCGGTGACGCGACAGATGCGATTGGCCATTGTCACTCCGTTTTACTTCCCCTCCGTTCGGGGGAATTCGATCACGGTCCAGCGGATCGAGTCAGGGCTTCGCGACCAGGGTCTGATTGTACGGGTCTGGTCCCTTGAGAATGGCCCATCCCCAGACGAGATCCTGCGGGCCCTGGGAGAATTCACTCCCAATCTCGTCCACGGGTTTCATGCCACCAGTTCGGGCCGGGTGGTGGTGGAGGCCGCGAGTCGATTCGGCATTCCATCCATCCTCACCGTCACCGGCACCGATGCGAACGCCGATCTGTTCGATCCCGAGCGGAGGGCCGGCGTGATCGAGGTGCTGTGCCGGGCGACGCGGATCGTGGTCTTTCACGAGGTGATGCGGGCCAAGATCGCCGGAGAGCTGCCCGAGGTCGGCGATCGCATTCGCATCATCGGCCAGACGGTACGTTGCCAGGAAGCCCCATTCGACTTCCGCAGCCGGCTGGGCTTCGCGCCCGATGACCTGATCTTCTTCGTTCCCTCCGGCATCCGGCGCATCAAGAACGTGACCTTCTGTCTGGCCCCGCTTGAAGCGCTCAGACGCCATCATCCGGAGATCAAGGCCGTCTTCGTGGGACCCGTGATCGAAGCGGAGGAAGGGAATCGGCTCAAGGAGGCGCTGGAGGGCCGACCGTGGGCCTTCCACCTTGGGTCGGTGTCTCACGAAGAGTTGTGCGCCATGCTCAAGTCGGTGGACGTGGTCATCAACTCGTCGCTCTCTGAAGGCGGAATGGCCAACAGTATCCTGGAGGCGATGAGCCGTGAGCGGGCGGTCCTGGTCTCCGACATCGAGGGGAACCGCACGGTTGTGCAAGACGGTATCAATGGATTTCTCTTCGGATCCGAGACCGAGTTTCTCGAAAAGGCCGAGCGGCTTATCCGCGAGCCGCACCTGCGCCGGACGTTGGGGGTGAAGGGGAAGGAGAAGATCGAGCGGGAGTTCTCTCGGGAAGGGGAGATCCAGGAGTATCTCCAGCTCTATGAGGAGGCCATCGGCGCCGAGGCGCGCAGGTGACGGAGGGTGTGTCGTGGATATTCACGTGCTCGAGGTCTTCTGCAGGATCGTCGAATCGGGAAGCTTCTCAAAGGCAGCCGACGCGGTGTACCTGACCCAACCTACAGTAAGCGGGCACATCAAAAAGCTCGAAGAAGAGGTTGGGGTCAGGCTGCTCGATCGCCTCGGGCACAGGGCGGCGCCGACAAAGGCCGGCGAACTGCTGTATCGCTATGCCAAGCGGATCCTGGCCGCTCGTCAGGAGGCACAGCAGGCCCTCGATGAATTCAAGGGCGGCCTGAGAGGGGAGCTGACGATCGGCGCCAGCAGCATCCCAGGAGGCTACGTGCTGCCACCGCTGATCGGCCGGATCAAGGCGCTGTATCCTGACATCTCGCTCGTCCTGAAGGTCTCGTACTCGAAGGAGATCGTAGATGCGGTGATCGACGGCACGTACGAGGTCGGCGCCGTCGGGGCGAAATTCGACGTTGCCAGAATCGAGTACCAGAAATTCGCCGAAGACGAGATGGTCCTGGTGGTTCCACCCAAACATCCCTGGGCAGCGAAGGGAAGCGTGAAGGCGAAAGAATTGCCCAGCCAACCATTCTTCTTCAGGGAGCGCGGCTCGGGCACACGCAAGATCCTGGAACAGGCCCTCGAGCGCCACAAGCTGCCAATGAGCGCGTTCAAGGTAGTCGCGGAGATGGGCAACAACGAAGCGATCCGCCAGGCGGTCAAGGCGGGGGGAGGTGTGGCCATCATCTCCAAGCTGGCTGTCGAGGGGAATATCATGTGCCGGGAACTGGCCGTCGTCCATGTCACGGGTCTGAAACTGACCAGGGATTTCTACCTGATCACCCATCGACATCGATCACTCTCCCCTATCTGCAAGGCATTCCTCAGTTTCGTGGGCACCCCCCGCCCCTCCTGAAAACACCCTAAGGCCTGAACCCACCAGCCGGACCTCGCAAGCGCGGCTCACCTCATGCGGCCTTCAGCTCGGACGTACAGTTGGGACAGCGTGTGGCTTTGATTGCGATACTCGACAGGCAGTATGCGCATTCCTTGGTTGTCGGCACGGCCGGCGCTGCTTCCGGTTCTCGCGTCATCCGATTGATCTGCCGGACGAGCAAGAAGACCACAAATGCCACAATAGTGAAGTCCACCACTGTGTTGAGAAATAGGCCGTACTTGATGGTGGCTGCACCTGCGGCTTTTGCTTCGGCCAGCGTGGCGTAGGACCTGTCCGATAGATTGATGAACCGGCTGGAGAAATCGACCGCGCCAAGCAGCAGCCCGATCGGCGGCATCACGACGTCGTTGACCAGGGAGGTCACGATCTTGCCAAAGGCCACGCCCATAATGATCCCGATGGCCATGTCGAGGGCGTTTCCGCGCATGGCGAACGCTTTGAACTCTTTCAACATTGTCGTTTCTCCTTTCCGATGAATTGACCTGGACTGTTCATGATCGCCAACCAGAACCCGGCTCTCCTCTCACCGGGACTATTCGGTAGGTCCAAGCAGCTTCTCCCCTATGGAGTCTTGACCTGGCCGTGCAGACAATGGGTCGGCCGGGAGTGGAGATCCGGATTGGCGACGCAGAGCCTGGATCCGCGAGAGAAGCCGTCTGAGGACCGCTGCGTCAGTGGGAAGTGCCGACTCCAGCACTTGCCTCGTCCGTACCGGGATCCTGTCCACTCGAAACATCGTCCCCGGCGCGTTGATTCCGTACACCGCCGTCGGGAAGAACACCGTGGCCCGCCTGGCCGTGCGGTTGAGCCGTGGCGCCAAAACGACGGTAGGGAGGCGCTCGATCATCCCCGCTAGTCGGGGTGGCAGATATTCGACGGGATCGGCGCCCACCACGAGGACAGCATCCACCTCTTGCCGCTCGAGCATCTCAGAGGCGGTGAACTCTCCGGGATTGTACCGTGGGTAGCCTCGGGCAAGGTTGATCGCAAAGGGATATCCGGTCTGCCAGCAGAGGACCTTGAAGGAGCCACCGACGTTCCCGAATCCCAGCGGCCCCCGCATCGCCATGACGGAGAATCGCGTGTAGGCGTTCAGATCGTTCACGAGGTGCATGAGCTGCGTCACGCTCTCCACCCCGCCGCGCGACATGGTCAGGCCGGTCCCGTAGAAGACGATCCCGTACCGACAGCCCTTCATCCGCTCCAACAGGACCTCCCAATCGTTCAGCGGCCGACCGCCGACCCCCTCGACAGCAAGCGTGCGGTTCTTCAATCGAGCCCTGAGGACGCCCAAGACCTCATAGTCTTGATCCGGTATCACCTGGAGAAACAGGTCGGCAACCTCGGCCGTCCGCGTCCGGCACACGTCTACCACAATGAGCGCCCGATCCCGCCGCCCCCCTGGGACAAACGGGCCGGGCGGATCGACCGCATAGCGCGACAGGTGACGCGGATGCGTCACCACCGGGTCTGCCCCCCACACGATGACCAGGTCAGCTCGGTTCCTGACCTCGCCAAGCGTACAGGTTGCCTCCCCCACCTCTTGCAGCGCCAGCGCGCGGGCGCCGTAGAAGGCGGCGTACGGGGTATCGATGCAGGCCCCGACCGCCTCCCCCAGCTCCACCGCAAGCCGCTGGGCGTCACATGCCGTCGTGCTCAGTCCCACGACCAACGGGGAGACCGCGCGTCCCAAGATCCTCGCTGCCTCATCCAATGCCGATTCCCACCCAGTGTCCGCCCCCCTGACCTTGGGCGTGACTGTTTCGACTTGATAGCCGAGGAAGAACGCTCGTGCGGCCGGGCACTCGACCTCGACCGCCGCAATTCGATTCCCTTCGACCGTGAGACGCAGATCATCGCAAAGATCCGCGCAGTGCGGGCAGACGACGTCCTCGATCACGAGGCGTTCGCTCATGTCGCTCCCCATTCAGAAACCAGCGTTGTGGCCTATTGTAATGAAAGGTGGGGCGATGCCACAATCGGTTTGTTCAAATCGATTGAAGCATAAGGGGGGTGGCGCGGAAGGAGACTGATATCTTCGAATGTAGGTGGGGGGGGTGCGTGCAGCCCCGCCATCTGGCGGAGGGTGAGGCGGCTAGCCGGGACCATTCATCTCAGGTCTGACGTGGGACGCGCGTCAGAACCTACCGGCCCCACCGTGCCGCCTCCTCGACGCGGTACGACGGTCAACGTCGCGGTGGCCCCAGGTTACTTTGCCATCGGGCAGAGCGTCAAGACGAAATTGAATAC
>JACPQX010000152.1 GCA_016190255.1 Candidatus Methylomirabilis oxygeniifera
CCGCAATCCCACCGTTCTTCGCAGCCCCAAGAACGGAGAGATTGCCGCGCTCCCGTTGGTCGCTCGCAATGACCGCTCAACGCAAGTTCCCCAGTTTGCCATCATGTGAATCGAAATTAGGACAGTACCCTGCCAGCCGGAATACCGATGGATATTGTGGGTGTGTGGAAGTTTGTCTTTCAAATGGAGTGGAGAGGGATGGTGCGGAGGAGGTGGTAGTAAGGGGCGTTCATTGTTGAAGTAATTTCTCTAGTTTACATAATATTCCTTATATGACCTTATGGCACAACATTTGCTCTTGGCAGGGCTCTATCTCCGTACATCTTGCCACACCCCCATTGGCCATTCGAACCTCCGCTCAGCAAGCGCTTTCGTCCTCCGCGTCCCACGAGGCCCTTTCACGCCTCCCACACACTCCTTTTTCACGAACGGACCCATAACGTCTCACCCATGGCTGCTCATCTCGGGCCCATACCCAGCTCAAAAATATCCCGCGTCGTCTCTCTCGAGGACATCGCAGACTCAGAGATCGGTAGGCCTATCTGAGGGTCCGGAAGAGTTTCGAATGACGGGCCGCTGGGGGCGTGCTTATCGCGGTACGAGCTTGCGGAGTTGCGCCCTCGCGTTCTGATCCCAGCTGGTACCTGGATAGCTCTCCGCCACCCTTTGGTAGAGACGAATCGCCTCCTGCCCCTTGTTTATCTTGACATATGTCCTGGCAAGATTAAGAAACGCCTCTGGCAGCAACGGCTCTTGGGGGAACTGATCGATAAGCCGGGAATAACTCTCTATGGCTTTATCGTACTTCCCTTGAGATACATAGGTGTCTCCTACTCCCATGCCCGCGGCAAACGCAACCCGCCCCCTCGGGTTTCTCGTCAAGTAGCCCTGATAGATGTTTCGCGCCTCGTCGAACTCTGCAATTGTGTAGTACAGCGTGCCTAATCGCAATGTGGCCTCTGCGGCCGCGGCAGTTCCGGGATAGCGAGCCGTCAATTCTCGCAGCAGGCCCACCGCCTCCTCCCGCTTGGCGGCGTCCTCAGCGGCCCCTCCGCTCGATGTGAGCTGTTTCACGGCCTGGAACAGGAGGTCGGCAGCCTTCGTCTCCTGCCTGCTGCTCCACGCCAGGTATCCGATGACCACGGCCAGGATCGCGATGCCACCGATTGCCACTCCCGCAGCGACCTTCGGATTGGCGACGACGAGGGCGCTGAATCGCCGAAGGCTGCCGGATAAGGAGCGCCGCTGATCAACGTACCAATCAAATGTTTTTGAGCTCGGCCACATGCTCCCACGCTTGCGCAAAGTTAAAGCTGCCCGTGGTGCGCCCGACAGGACTTGAACCTGCGACACAGGGTTTAGGAAACCCTTGCTCTATCCATCTGAGCTACGGGCGCCTGCGTGCTTCTTCTCCGGAGGTCTGGGGGCTAGAACTGAATCAATGAGAATACCTCATGGCCCTTCAGCCGCGCCCTGCCTTCCAGGAACGAAAGCTCGACCAGAAAGGCCACGCCTACCACCACCCCTCCGAGACGAGCGATGAGATCGAGCGCGGCGGTCATGGTGCCGCCGGTGGCTAACAAGTCGTCCACCACCAGGATCCGCTGGCCCGGTAGTACCGCATCTTGGTGGATTTCGAGGGCATCAGAGCCATACTCTAAAGCATAGGTCGCGCTGTGCGTCTTGTACGGGAGTTTCCCGGGCTTCCGAATCAGTGTTGTCCCTGCCCGCAGCTTGTAGGCCAGCGCAGCGGCAATAATGAACCCCCTCGCCTCCACGCCGATGACCAGATCGATCTTCCGATCGGAGAATCGCTTACCGATCTGGTCGATGGCTTTGCGAAGGGCCTTCCCATCTGCCAGCAGCGGCGTGATGTCTTTGAAAAGGATGCCTTTCTTTGGAAAATCGGGGACGTCCCGAATTTTCTCCCTTAACTCTCCGATGTCCATGATCGTCGTCCCCCCCTCTGAGGAGTCAGGCGGTGGACCGGGTTCGCGACGATCCGCCAGCGCGGGAAGAGCCGGCGATGGAAGCGAAGGCCTGTTCAACCGCGTCCTCGGCATCACTCGCCCAGATCATTTGGCGATCTGTATATGTCGTCTTGATCCCGATGACCGGAACTCCTAATTGTAGAGAAAACGCGATCTCGGAGAGGGTTCCGTAGCCACCCTCTATGGCGATCACCGCCTGGGATGACCGAACCACCAACAGGTTCCGGGCCAAGCTCAGGCCAGTCGCAACCGGGATATCCACATAGGCGTTCGCGTCGTCCGGCCTGGCCCCCGGCAGAATCCCAACGGTGGTCCCTCCGGCGGTCTTTGCGCCCTTGCACGCGCCTTCCATCACCCCGCCAAGGCCCCCGCAAATGAGGATGGCGCCGCGGCGGGCGATCCCCTCCCCAACCCGCTCTGCCAGTTGATAAATCTGTCGGGAGCATTGCGCCGATCCGATCACGCCAATTCTGGTGCTTCGCATCACCAACCTATCATGGGAGATCAAAAAGGCAAGCCGAGCACGGTGTGCGTCCTCATCCAACCGCCTTCCCGGCAGCCCGCGCTTTCACGCAAGCCCACCCATTCACCCTATGGTGGACAGTATAGTGGTCGGGGCGATTGGATTTGAACCAACGACCCCTTGCTCCCGAAGCAAGTGCGCTACCAGGCTGCGCTACGCCCCGACATCAATCATTCCAGCCCTGCTCTCCAACCAATTTCACGAACACACAATTCCCAAGATCGGTCCAGCGGACGTTCACCCCCTTCTTCGTCCCTTTCCTCAGGACCTGGCCCTCGGACGGGCCGACGGGCAGCACAATGCGCCCATCCTCACCGAGCTGTTCAACAAGACGGATCGGAACCTGTGGAGCGCCAGCGGTGACGAGGATGGCATCGAAAGGTGCCATCTCTTTCCATCCCATAGAACCATCCCCGACCCGGATCAGCACGTTGTAATACCCCAGCGACTCAATACGCCGCATCGCGCGCTGCGCGAGTGTTCTGATTCGCTCGACGGAGTATACCTTGGCCGCCAATTCGGCCAGGATCGCTGTCTGATAGCCTGAACCAGTTCCGATCTCCAAGACCCGCTCATTCCCCTTTAGCTCCAGCGCCTGAGTCATAAAAGCAACCATGAAGGGCTGGGAGATCGTTTGCTTTTCCCCTATCGGCAGGGGCAAATCACCGTACGCCCTCGCCCAGAGAGCTTCCTCGACAAAGAGATGTCTGTGGATCTTTCCCATGGCCTGCAGCACCCTCTCGTCTTGAATGCCGCGCTTCAGGAGCTGCTCGGCCACCATCCGCTGTCTGGCGACAGCGTAGTCTGTCATGGAGAGGCTGAACCGTTATTCATCTTGCTTCACTCCACCCTCTCCCGCCTTCTCTTGTACCATCTGGCTGGAGGTTTATATTACCATGACGCCCTCGGCTTGTGAAGGACAAGGCACATCAATCGGCCGAGCTCCGATTCCGTCGAGCACGACGCCTTGACCGAGGATGAGCGTCTGCCTCATCGTACGCGTCCCACGGGAACTGCCAACGCCGCAACTCTTTGAGAGCAGCCGGATTGGTCAGATCCAGGTGAAGCGGTGTGATGGAAATAAACCCGGCTGTTACCGCGGCATAATCACTTTCTTCCGAGGGCTCCCAGGAGGGCTCCTTCCCTCCGATCCAGTAGTAGGCCTTCCCGCGAGGATCCACCTTTCTTACAATGATCTCCCCATAGTGACGTCTTCCCTGCTGCGTAATGACTATCCCCTTTATCTGCGAGGGCCGCCGATTTGGCACGTTCACGTTCAGGAGGGTGTTTGTCGGAAGCCCATTTTTCGCGATCAGCTCCGCCAGCAGAACAGCGACTCGCGCCGCTGCCGTGAAGTCAACCCTCCGGTGAGCCGCAATCGAGATCGCAAAGGCCGGAACCCCGAGCAGGGTCGCCTCAAAGGCGGCGGACACTGTTCCTGAATAGGTCACGTCATCTCCCATGTTCGCGCCAAGATTGATCCCTGAAGCGACCAAGTCGAACTTCCTTTTGATCATGCCCATCACCGCCAGGGCAATGCAATCGGTCGGTGTCCCATCGACCGTGTACCAGGTCGGGCCCACCTTGGTGGCCCGGAGAGGTCGGTTGAGCGTGAGGGAGTGGCTCGCCGCGCTCCGCTCACGATCAGGCGCCACCACCCAGACCTCGCCAAGGCTGGACAGGGCTTCCGCAAGCACGCGAAGACCGCGAGCATGAATGCCGTCATCATTTGAGATCAGGATATTCATCGATGGCTCAAAAAAAAGAGCAGATCGAATATCTGCCCGTGAATAATCCTCGGACACTCATGAGTCGATTCATGAGGTCATGTGTGGTCGGGGCGATTGGATTTGAACCAACGACCCCTGGCCCCCCATGCCAGTGCGCTACCAGGCTGCGCCACGCCCCGACGATGCCGGGTTTTCACGTCAGGGGGAACGTTTCCGCAGTAATAAGGAGATCTCTTTTAGTTCGTCCTTCAGCCGTCGTAGGGAGTCCAGAACTGTCGCGGGCAGGTTCCCCTCCACGGCTGCGAGATGGCGTTTGGCGCCCGCAATGGTGAACCGCTGTCGATAGAGCAGATCCTTGATTCGGAGCACCGCCAGGACGTCCCCCCGTCGATACAGGCGTTGCCCGCTCCGGCTTTTTGCCGGGCGGAGGCTGCCGAACTCAGTTTCCCAATAGCGGAGGATATACGGCTCAACGCCGGTTAGCTGAGCAACCTCTCCGATCTTGAAGTAGAGCTTGTCCGGAATATCGATAGAGTCGTCGGGGCGAGAGAGAGGCTTTTGTGAGCCCCGAGGCCTCGATCGAGCCACCCCCGTTCGTGCCCTTGGCACGACGCCCCTCATCACCGTGTGTATTGCTACCCGCCTGCGTTTACGACCAGGTGCAAGGCCTTGCCGGGCTTAAACTTGAGCACCTTTCGAGCGGCGATAACGATCTCCTTGCCGGTCTGAGGGTTCCGCCCCTTTCTGGCCCGCTTGGATCTGACCTGGAACGAGCCAAATCCCACAAGCTGGATCTTCTCTCCCTTCTTCAGCGCCTCCTTCACAATGTCGAGGGTCGCCTCCACGGCCTCCATTGCCTGTTTCTTCGTGAGGCCCTTATCGGAGACGATCGACGCTATGTCGGCCTTGGTCATCGCTCCCCTCCTCTGCTGCCCGAAATGTGCCGTCCGGATTCCGTCGCTTCGCCATCGATGGTGTCCTTTGTGATGAGGACTGAGAACCCTTTTTTTCGAAGCTCCTGGCCCTTTTGGCTTGCTGTACCACGGCTGCTGAATCCGCCCACCCTGACCAGGTAGAGCGTGGTGCTCACAGTTTCTGCGGCAATAGATGGAGTGAAGCCCTTCTTCTGAAGATCGCGCGCAAGGTCGATCGCCTCATCCAGCAGGACCGACCTGCCGGCCTCGACCCGATAGCGTCCGCCCGATTCGATTACGACCGCTGAAAATCCCTCCGCCCCCAGTTTCTCCATCAAGGCTTGCGCGTCACTCCTATCACCGGGAACCGGCACGGACACCACGTGTTGGGAGATGGAAGCGCGTCCCTTCCGGATCGACGATGAGTAGCCAAGCTGTTCCAGCCGAAGCCTGAGGGCATGCGCATTCGCCTCGCGCGTCATCGCACCGACCTGAAGGCTGAACCGTCCGCGCGAGGCAACGTCCGCCGCCTTCGGGATACCCGGTCCTCGTGATGGCGCTGCGCTCGATCGGCGGGACTGGGAGTCCGCATTCTTCGCGGGCTGATCGGGTGGAGCCCCGAGGTCGAGACCGGAACGGGGCACCTCGTGGGGACCGGACACCTCTGCACGGCGCTCAGGGCTTAGCCCGGTGGCCGGTGCTGGAGGGGCCGGCGACGTGCGCCGCGCATCACTCGCAGGCGGAGTATCGATGCGCCCGGAAAAAGGCCACGGGATAGTGATTTCCCTGCCGAGGTATTTCCCGCTGAACTGTCTGGCTCCGAACGCAATAACCACTACCAGGAGCAGGCTGAGCAAGAGCACGCGAACCCTCGAGGGGGGCGCTGCAGCTTTTTCCGACGCTGCCTTCTCGTCAGCATCACCAGCCGCTTCAGGACTTGCGAGATTGAAGCGCCTCATCAGCCCTCCTTTCGGAGGTTTACGATATCATAGATAGGGGGTGCAGGGTTGTCAAATCCTTTTTCCACAAGGATTTGGTGCCATTCGAGACGATCTCGCCTTGAAGGTGGAGTGCGCTGGCACCCGTGATGGCGACCGGCACAAGATCCCCGTCGCGCTGTTCTTCCCCTGAAAAATGGACGATTTTGTTCCCTCGCGTCCGGCCGGCCAAGCGAACGGCGTCACCCTTCACGTCCTCACGGTCTACCAGGACCTCCACTGTACGGCCGAGGTACGCGCGATTGCGTTCGAGGGACAGCATGTTCAAGAGACCCAGCGCCTGCTCCAGTCGGTGCCCTTTGACTTCCTCAGGGACCTGATCGGACATGCGGGCGGCAGGAGTGTGAGGTCTCGTGGAATACTTGAAGATGAAGGCCCCGTCGTAACCAACATCCTGGATGAGGCTCAGGGTCTCCTCAAAATCTCTCTCTGTCTCGCCCGGAAATCCGACGATGATGTCAGTGGTGAGAGCCAGCTCCGGTACCCTCGTCCGCAGGAGCTCGACCTTCCCGAGATAGTCGTCACGACTATAGCCGCGCTTCATTCGGCGAAGCGTCCGGTTGGAGCCAGATTGAACCGGAAGATGAATGTGCTCACAGAGACTGTGGAGGTCGGCCAATGCCTCGGCGAGCTCTTCGGTGACGTCGCCAGGGTACGGGCTGGTAAAGCGCACCCTCATCTCCCCTTCAATGATGTGATCGATCATCCGGAGTAACTCGACGAACGTGGCAGGCGCCCGAGGGTTCTTTCCGTAGGAGTTGACTGTCTGACCCAGCAACGTGACCTCACGATACCCCTGCTCCTTCAACCCACGGATCTCCTCCACGATCTCCTGGGGGGGTCGGCTGCGCTCCCGCCCTCGAGTGAAGGGAACCACGCAAAACGCGCAAAAACGATCACACCCTTCCATAATGCTGACCCAAGCCTTGATCCCGCTTCTGCGGTGGATTGGCGCGGTGGAAGGATAGGAGAACGCGGGTGCCCTGGCCGTCGCAATCCCTCGATTGGCCCGCTCTCGAAGCAGTGTTGGGATTGAGGTCAACTGCGCCGGACCGACCACGAAGTCCAAGTAAGGAAACCGATTCAGCAGAGCCTGGCCCTCCTGCTGCGCGACACAGCCGCAGATGCCGACTCGCAGCCCCTTCTTCCTGCGCTTCAGCTCTCGAAAGGTCCCAAGGCGGCTGTAGACCTTCTGCTCCGCTTTCTCGCGGATGGCGCAGGTATTGAGGATGATGAGGTCGGCCTCCTCATCATGCTCGATCAATTCGTATCCCTCGCGGCCCAGGAGACCGGCGATTCGTTCGGAGTCCAGTTCATTTGCCTGGCAGCCGTACGTGATCAACCTTAACTTCAGCATCGGTACGGTGCTTCTCGGTCCACAGCAACCCTGTTGAGTTCCTGCTCTTCCCCGTTCGCGCTCTCGCGCCTAACTGTCAATGGCGTGAGCAAAAGGGATTCCGCCGCGGACGTTCGCTGATGCCGTCAGCGGCAAAGCATTCTCAGTGCGCCCTCAATGCGGTCCACCCCTTTTACAATGGTCTCCATGGGGGCCGCGTATGAAAGCCGGAGATGTGCATCGCTACCGAATTCCACGCCCGGGACGAGCGCGACGTGCGCGGTCTGCAAGAGATAGGTCGCCATCTCCGTGGAGTTCCGAATCCGATGACCATTCGCTGTTCTCCCGTAGAAACCGGACACATTCGGGAAGACATAGAACGCACCCTCCGGGTTGGCGCATCGAAGATCCGGGATGGTGTTGAGCCGGCCCACCAGATAGCGTCGTCGGCGGTCAAACTCGGCCCTCATGGCCCGGACGTGATCCTGTGGCCCGAGAAGAGCGGTAATTGCCGCCTTCTGTGCAATTGAGGTGGGGTTCGACGTCACTTGGCTCTGGATGGCCCCCATCGCCTTGATAAGCTCCGCCGGCCCTGCCGCGTACCCGATGCGCCAGCCGGTCATGGCATACGCCTTGGACACCGTATTGACGAGGATGGTCCGCCGTTTGGTCTCCTCGTCGAGCGACGCGATGCTGACGTGCGCCCGCCCGTCATAGGTCAGGGACTCGTAGGCCTCGTCCGAAATGAGGAACAGATCGCGCTCCACCGCCAGGGCGGCAATCGCCCCCAACTGATCGTGAGGAATGACGGCGCCGGTCGGATTGCACGGGCTATTGAGCAGAATAGCCTTGGTCCTGGGTGTAATGGCCGGCTCCACTAATCGTCGGGTGACGTGGAACTTCTCCTCTTCGCTCGTCTGGACGATGATGGGACATGCGTCAACAAGGCGGATCTGTTCAGTGTAGGTCACCCAGTACGGCGCCGGAACGATCACCTCGTCCCCCGACTCGAATAGCGCCTCGGCAACGTTGAATAGGGAATGCTTCGATCCACACGACACCATCACTTCTTCGAGGCGGTAAGACAGGCCGTTATCCCGCTTGAGCTTGGTGATGATGGCCTCTTTCAGTTCGTCGATGCCGCTGGCGGGCGTATATCGCGTGAAGCCCTCACGGATGGCCTGTATGGCCGCCTCCTTGACGTGCGCCGGCGTCTCGAAATCGGGTTCTCCGAGGCCGAAGTCCACCACATCGATCCCCTCCGCCTTCATCTGCTTGGCGCGAGAGGCGATGGCGAGCGTGGCTGACGGCTTCGTGCGCTTGGCACGGCTCGAAAGGTTGACGCTCATGATCTGCGCCTCGTGCCCCCTGCCCCCTGGCGGGCGGCCCGTTCCTTCAACATTTTCCCGACCAACGGCGTCACAAACGGCGAGACATCTCCACCCAAGAGCGCGATCTCCTTGACCAGCCGGGAACTGAGGTACGAGTACTTTTCGTGAGGCATCAGGAATACCGTCTCGATCTCATCGGACAGCTTCCGATTCATCAACGCCATTTGAAATTCGTATTCAAAGTCGGACAGCGCGCGGATGCCTCGAATGACGACGACCGCCCCCTTGCGGCCAACATACTCCACCAGGAGCCCATCGAAGGAATCGATGGAGACCCCCTTCATCCCCCTGGTGGCGTTCCGGATAACGTGCTGCCGCTCTTGAAGGCTGAAAAAGGCCGATTTCTCGGGATTTGTAGTAACGGCAATCACGAGCCGGGGAAAGAGTCTATGGGCCCGTCTGGCGATGTCGAGATGTCCGAATGTAAACGGATCGAATGTTCCGGCGTAGATCGCCAGAGATGTCACGCTGCCTCCTGTCGATAGAGCTGAAGTATCGAGTCGCCATGCCGGACTTCCCTGACCCACGCCAGGCCGTGAGGGAGGGGGATCGGCTGGGTCTTTATCGAGTGCTCCAGAATCACGATCCCGGACGGTCCGAGCAGGCCCGCTGCAGCATCCAGGGAGAGCGCGGCCACAGCGCCGGATCGCTCGTATGGTGGATCGAGAAAAATCAGGTCGAATCGCCGCGATCTCCGGCCCGCCTGACGCAGGAACGGGAGAACCTTCATTGGGATCACCTCGGCCAGGTCGCGAAAGCCCAACGCCTCGAGATTCTGGCGCAGCACTTCACGTGCCGACCGGTCATACTCCACGAAGACGGCCGTAGATGCGCCGCGGCTCAAGGCTTCGATACCCACGGCTCCGGTCCCGGCGTACAGGTCGAGGAAACTCCTGCCGAATACCTGCTGAGCGAGGAGGTCAAACACCACCTCCCGGAGATAGTCCGAGGTTGGCCGTGTCTGTGTGCCACGCGGCGCCCGAAGGCGCCGTCCCCTGGCGGTGCCGCCAATCACCCTCATCGATTGTATGCTGCGGGTGCGGATTTCTTGGCTTGATTTTGCCGTAGTGATGCCGTATGATATCGTTCGCTCGCTAGAGATCGCTCGACAGCAATCAACCGACAGGGGGACAGGAATGCCAAGCAGACATCCGGCACGCTGCGAGATCTGCGGAAGGGGGCCGCGGACCAGTCATCAAATCAGCCACGCGCACAACGTCAGCAAGCGTCGGCAGCACCTGAACATCGCGCGCCACCGCGTGCTCGTGAAGGGCGCGCCACGATCCGTCGCTGTGTGCGCTCGCTGCGTGCGCTCTGGTCGCGTCAAAAAGGCTGGCTAGTAGAAACATCCCCGTTACCCACGAATCCGCTCTACTCCCATCACGCCATCGATCTGGCGAATCGCTCCCATTGCCGATTGAAGTTGTTTCAGGTCTGACACTTCGAGGGTGAAGGTGTTCAGTCCCTTCCGGTCCTCCGTGACGCGCACGTCCGCTTGCGCGATGTTGATCTTGCTCGCGGAAATCGCCGTACTAATCGCAGCCAAGATGCCCGGCCGATCTTTTCCGATCGTGACCCGGATCTTCACCTGGTGGGGGGTTGTGGGCGCCGCATCCCATGATACGCTGATCTTTCGCTCCGGGTCGTAGAAGAGTTGGTCCACGTTGGGGCAGTCGGCGCTATGCACCGACACCCCCCGCCCCCTGGTAATGAACCCGACGATCTCATCGCCTGGCAGCGGACTGCAACATCTGGCGAAGTGAACCAGAAAATCATGCGCCCCAAGAAGGGTCACGCCATCATCCGGTCGCTGACGGACTTTTCGCTCGGGCCTGGCCTCCCCCTCGGGCGGGAGCTCCTCCGGCGGCAGCAGTCTAGCCATGGCCTGGCGAGGCGAGAGCTTGCCGTATCCAACAGTGGCGAAAAACTCATCCGGAGCCGAGAATCCAGAGCGCGCAAGCATGGTCGCCACCGTTTCTGGCTTCAGGATGTGGGCCGGGCTCTTTCCCATCCGTCGCAGTTCTTTCTCCAGAAGATCTCTTCCTAAGTTGATACTCCGGAGCTTCTCCTCATTCTTGACCCATTGCTTGATCCGCCCCCTCGCTCGCGGCGTTGTAACGAGTTTCAGCCAATCACGGCTCGGCCGGTGCTTCACATCGGTGAGGATCTCCACGATATCGCCATTCTGCAGCTCGTATCGGAGTGGAACCAGGCGACTGTTTACCTTGGCCCCCACGCAGGTGAGGCCGATATCGGTGTGGACACCAAACGCGAAATCAATGGGCGTCGCCCCTTTGGGAAAGCTCTTCACATCCCCCTTTGGGGTAAACACGTAGACCTCATCGGGGAATAGATCCACCTTTACCGTCTCCAGGAACTCGCGGCTATCTTTCAGTTCCCGCTGCCACTCCAGAAGCTGGCGAATCCAGGCGAATCCTTTGTCGGCAGGATCCAATGCTGCCCTGCCCTCCTTATAAACCCAATGGGCGGCGATCCCATCTTCCGCCGTTTTGTGCATCTCGTGGGTTCGAATCTGGATCTCCACCGGCTCCCCGACAGGGCCGACCACCGTCGTGTGCAGGGACTGGTACAGGTTAGACTTCGGCATCGCTACGAAATCCTTGAACCGGCCAGGGATCGGCTTCCACAGCGAGTGAATCACCCCCAACGAACCGTAACAATCCTTGACCGATTCGGTAATGACCCGGACCGCGGTCAGGTCATAGATCTCATCGAATTCCTTGCGCTGATCGCGCATTTTCTTATAGATGCTATAGAAGTGCTTGGGGCGCCCCAGGATCTCGGCTTGGATGCCAACCTCAGTCAATTTCTGTTGCAGGATCTCGATGACCTCGTTGATATCCTTCTCGCGTTCTCGGCGCTTCTTGGCCACCCTGGCGGCCAGGTCGTGGTAGACCTCCGGCTCGAGGTGGCGGAGAGCCAAGTCTTCCAGCTCCGCCTTCATCCAGTAGATCCCAAGGCGGTGCGCGATAGGTGAATAGATGTCAAGGGTCTCCCGGGCGATCAGCCGCCGCTTCTCCTCGTGCAGCGGTTCCAGGGTCCGCATATTGTGAAGACGGTCGGCCAGTTTGATCAGAATAACCCTGATGTCTTTCGACATCGCCAGAACCATCTTCCGGAGGCTCTCGGCC
>JACPQX010000158.1 GCA_016190255.1 Candidatus Methylomirabilis oxygeniifera
CAGTCATTTCTCTTTTCCGCGACACTCTCGTTTCGAGAGATGGAGCTGAGCTACGAGTTCATGAACAACCCGGCCAGGATCGCCATCGCGCCGGAACAGGTCACGGTGGACAGAGTCGATCATCTCCTGTTCCACGTCGAGAAGAGAGAGAAGCTCCGACTTCTTCTCGGGCTGTTGAAGCGGGAGCAATGGGAGCGGATCTTGATCTTCTCGAATACCAAGATCGGCGCTGAACGGCTCACCGAAAAGCTCAAGCGCCAGGGCTATCACGCTGACCTGATCAGCGGCGACATCGACCAGCGGAAGCGCCTTCGGATCATCTCGGAGTTCAAGGAGGGGAAGCTGCCGATCCTGGTGGCGACCGATGTCGCCTCACGCGGCCTGCATGTCGAGGCGGTCAGCCACGTGATCAACTACGACCTTCCGCAAGATGCCGAGGATTATGTTCACCGGATCGGTCGGACGGCTCGGGCCGGGGCGGCTGGCAAGGCCATCAGCTTCGCAGACGAAGAGTACGTTCTTTCGCTCGAGGCGATCGAGAAATACATCGGGTTCAAGATCCCGGTGGAGTGGCCCGACGAGGCGCTCTTCAAGGAGGAGGTTGGCGCGGGGCACGAACGGCGAACGCAGCCGCTACGGACCCTGCAGACGGGTCAGCAATCGCCCGTGCGCGCTCGCGATGGAACCAGGCGTCGTAGGCGGTGAAAGTCCTCTGATATAGTGCCTCCCCAAGGGCGATCCTGAGGGGGCTCTTCAGGGAATGGTGTGGGTAACAGGATTGTCTGTCGTTGTGGCATCTGAATCGTAGGGGCGCTGCTTGCTGCGCCCTTCTCGGGGTTAGACGCCTGGTTTGGGCAGGGCAAGCCCTGCCCCTACGAGGATCATGATCCCATGCACACGGTTCGACATGACCCGACACGCCTCCAGCCATGCCGACGTGTCCGGGGTAGAAAGAACAACACCCGGTTCCCCACTCTGAACCCGGAAGAGCCTCTAAGTGGTTCTGGATGGCCGGCCCTCTGCGCTTCAAGCGCGAGAATGAATAAATCCCAAACCGTTCCGTCTAATGACTGAATGCAGTCGGTCGAGGTGCGGAGAATACAGCAGAGCGGCCCTTGACTCTTGCCGTCAAAGGTCCTAGTTTAGCCTCTATAAGCCGGAATGAGTGACGAGGGTCAATCGCAACCGAACTCCCATTCATAAGGAGGAAAGCCATGAGAGCGATCGTGAAAGGTTTCGTGGCAGGGACTCTGGGACTGGCCGTGCTGGTCGGCTCGCCGGGGATCAGCTTCGCTCGAGCGAAGAAGCCCAAAGTGAAGATGGGCTGCAAGTGCGGTTGTCAATATATAGATTCGAAGGGCGATGCGCATATTTCGGGCGATGTGTGGTTAGACGACGGGAACGACGGCAAAAACTGCCAGTTTTTCGCGAGCCGGACATGGAACTGCTATAACCCAGAGGCTGGCTTTGTTAATGGCCACCTAGCGTACTGCCACTCTGCTCCTCAAACCGCAGGAAAAGTGTCCGGGTCCGGGGCTGTCCAACGCCCGCAAGGCGGGGTAATAGGGCCGGTCACCCCCAGCCAACCACGGGTCGCCCCCAGTCAGGCACCGGGCGGTTCCATCCAGAAGTAACCCTGAAGAGCCATGGACGAAGGCGCGGACCGCTGCACGGGCCTGGAGACACCGGCCTGACACGTTGTAGAGCGATATAATCGAGCCAGTTTTTTCCGTTGGCTCGCGCTGCCTCGACACGCGAGGTCGCCAGCGCTCTGCGCCACTTTGAGCGGCGGGATCTCTCACCCCTGTTTGACCCGGTTGAAGACCGCCCGCCAAATGCCCCTCCCCTCGGACATCTACCTCCCCTGACCCCTCCTTATAAAGGAGGGGAACAGCGGGGGGGCGAGCTATATTTCAGTTGAAGGGGTTTCGGGGACCGTGGTAGTGTACCTCGTGAAGGGGGTTTGTGCGACAACCCGAGGAGCTGTTGGATATCGCCATGTTTGAGACGATCGAATGGACGCCGGCCGACACGGTCCGGCTGATCGATCAGCGAAGGCTGCCGCTCGAGGAGGTCTATGTCGAGTGTCACGACGCCGCTGCCGTTGCGCATGCGATCAGAACGATGCAGATTCGCGGGGCTCCGGCCATCGGAGTAGCCGGGGCGATGGGCCTTGCCTTGGCCGCCAAGGCGATCCGGGTCGGCACCGTAGAAGATTTTTTGAAGGAACTGTCCCGTCAAGGCGACGAGCTGCTCAAGACCCGTCCCACTGCCGTTAACCTTGCCTGGGGGATCGATCGGATGGAACGCTGCGCCGAGAAGAGCCGGGACCTCCCGATCCCTGCGATTGTCCAGGCCTTGATCCGGGAGGCGCAGGCGATCCGCGAAGAGGACATCCGCGGCAACCGGGCGATGGGGGAGTACGGCAAAGGGTTCATCACCGACGGGGCAGCCGTCCTGACCCACTGCAACGCCGGTGCCCTGGCCACCGCAGGGTACGGGACGGCGCTCGGAGTGATCCGGGCGGCGCATGAGGCCGGAACGCGCCTCTCGGTTTGGGTGGATGAGACCCGGCCGTTTCTGCAAGGGGCTCGGCTGACCGCCTGGGAGCTCCATCAAGACGGCATTCCGGTCACGCTCATCGCCGACAACATGGCCGGGCATCTCATGCAGCGCGGCCGCATCGACCTGATCGTCGTCGGGGCCGATCGGATCGCCCGGAATGGGGACGTGGCGAACAAGATCGGGACCTATACTCTGGCCGTGCTGGCCAGGGAGCACGGGATTCCGTTCTACGTTGCGGCGCCGATCTCCACCCTGGACCTGTCGCTTTCATCCGGTGACGAGATTCCGATCGAGGAACGGAGCCCCGAAGAGGTGACGACCTGGGCCGGCGTTCGGACGGCGCCGGCGGGGATCTCGGCGGCGAACCCGGTCTTTGACGTCACGCCTGCCCGGTACATCACCGCGATCATCACCGATCGCGGTGTCGCCCGTCCACCTTACGAGACAAGCCTAAGGGAGCTTGCCTCGGGTGCCTAGGCGGGTGAGCGCCTGATTTGCGGCCGGTTGCGCAATGAGTGAGAACAGTCACAGCAAATCGGGGATGAAAAGGGGGAGGGCGGCTCGCATCGTCCTTCCGCTCGCGTTGCTCGTTCTGATTCCCTCCTCCGCCGCCCCTCAGGTCGATCCGCAGGCGGCCTGGAAGGCCGCGCTCGAGAGAATCGGTGCGGGAGATTACCAGGGTGCCGCCCCGCTCCTTGATGATCTCCGTCTCCGGGATGACTTCCCGAAGGCGAGCGAGGCAGGGTTTCTACTGGGAGTCTCGCGCCACCGGCAGGGGATGTGGCAGGAGGCCGCCGGGCTGCTGGAAGCCTCCGCGGGGCACCTTCCACCACTGGCGGACTACTCCCTCTACTTGGCAGCGTCTGCTCTTCAGGGTCTCGGCCGGAGACCGCAAGCGATCGATCTTCTATCGCGCCTGCTCCTGGAACATCCCAACAGCCTCTTGGCCGAACGGGCCGAGCGGGAGCGGGCCAGCCTGTACGCCGAGGTCAACTTGCTGCCTGAGGCCGGGAGGGCCTATCGAGATTATCTCAACCGGGCGTCGGACGCCGCCCAGCGGCGAGAAGCGACGCTCGCCCTTGCCGAGATTCTCTTGAAGGAGGGGCGGAGGGGTGAGGCAGCGGAGCTGCTGCGACAACTGTGGCTCAAGTGGCCAGGGAACCGGGAGGCAGCGCGAGCCGGTGAGCTCTTGAGCGCGATGCCTGAGGCGCCCCCCTTCACGCCCGACGAGCAGTTCGACCGCGCCCTCGCCCTTTACAACGGCGGGCAATACGCCCAGGCCGCCGCCGCGTTCTCTCCCTTCCTGGACGGTAGCACCCCGAGGGCCTCCCGCGCGAGGCTCTTGAGCGGGATCAGCCGTTTTCACCTCCGGGATTACCACCTGGCCATCAGCGTCCTCTCGCCCATGACGAAGGAGGCATCCTCCCTTCGGTCGGAGGCGCTGTACTGGATCGGGCGGAGCTATGGTCGGCTGGACGAACGCGAGAGGGCGATTGCAACCCTGACCCGCCTCATCGATCTTTATCCCAGGAGCGCCTGGGCCGACGATTCGCTGTACATGGTGGCCCTGAACCATAGCGAGGACGGCAAGCCGAAGCGAGCCGTTGAGGCCCTGTCGCGTCTCATTCGGAGATATCCATCCAGCGACCTCGCCGACGTCGCGCTCTGGACTCGAGCCTGGGTCAACTACCGAGAGTCGGCCCTGACGGCGGCCCTTCACGATCTGGAGCGCCTCCAGAAAGGGTCCCCCTCACCCTCGCGGCTTCGGGTTCGGGCTTTCTATTGGAGCGGGAGGATCCTCGAACAACTCGGCAAGAGACCGGAGGCGCTACGAGCTTACCGGGCGTTGCTCGAGACCTTCAGCGATGAGTACTACTATGCCGAGCAGACCCGTCGCCGCCTGGATCGCCTGACTCCATCGGGGGTTTCGGTCGTGACTGCTGCCTCGCCGAAGACCGCCGTCTTTTCGGCGCAGGAATCCCCGCCGGTTCCGAGCGCTCCTCAGGTGACAAAGGCAAGGTTGCTCAAGGAGTTGAATCTGCGGGACGAGGCGTCGGAGGAGTTCTGGGACCTGACGATACGATATGCAGAGGATCGCGGGCTCCTCTACGAAGCCTGCAGCGCCTTCCTCGAGCTGGGTCGGGTCGAAAAAAGCCTGTGGGTTGCGAAACGCCTCCTCCGCCCGCTTTACGCCCGGACCCGCCCCGCGGAGCCCGTCCCGCGCTACTGGGACTTTCTCTATCCGCTCGGATACTGGGAGCTGGTGAAGGAGCAGAGTGCCCGGCACGCCCTCGACCCCTACTTGGTTGTTGCGCTGATCCGGGAGGAAAGCGCCTTCGGCGAGCGAGCAGTCTCACGGGCCGGGGCCATCGGATTGATGCAGCTTCTGCCCAGGACGGTCGATCAGATCGTCAATGCGGGCGGCGTCACAACAGAGAGCAGGAGCCTGGAATCGCCGGCGACGAACATCAAGTTCGGGACTCAATACCTTGCAAAGATGCTCGAGGAGTTCAAAGGCAACTGGATCCTGTCCCTGGCCGCCTACAACGCCGGCCCTCACCATGTGCGCCGATGGGTGGAGACCAGGGGTCATCGGTCGGACGATGAGTTCATCGAGGA
>JACPQX010000155.1 GCA_016190255.1 Candidatus Methylomirabilis oxygeniifera
GGAGGCTGCAATTGCCGCGCTGAGCGGGCCGCAAGACTGTGTTGAGGCGATGTGTGCCATCTACAAGGAGCGACGCGATGCGCTTGTCGATGGTTTGTCAGCCTTGGGGTTCGTCGTGGATCGGCCGAAGGCCAGCTTCTATGTCTGGATCGGAGTACCTCAAGGGCACACCTCCGCCTCTTTCGCCTCCGCGCTCCTCTCGGAGATAGGCATTGTGATGACGCCTGGAACCGGTTTCGGTCGGCACGGCGAGGGGTACATTCGCGCGGCCCTGACGGTGGATGTCTCCAGAATCAAAGAGGCAGTGGAGAGAATCAGGGCCTCGATGCTGAAGCCCTAAGCGCCCGCATTACCTGCCGTGCGATTGCGGGGGAATGGATTCTTTCGCCCGTGTCATTACATAGAAAGGTCCCCTCACCCACCGGGGGAGAGGAGAAAGGTGAGAAGGGCCTTCGGGGCCATGGGGGGAATTCGAGACCATGAAGGGTGAGCGAGCGTATATCGGAGTTGGATCGAACCTGGGCAATAGGATCGACCACTGCCACAGGGCCATGGAGGCTATTTCACGCCTTCCAGGAGTGACAGGGATGGTTTGCTCATCCCTCTACGAGAGCGCGCCGGTCCCACCGGCCTCGGGCGGCTGGTTTGTCAACGGGGTGGCCTCGGCAGAGACGACGTTGCACCCGGAGCCGTTGTTGCGTGAGCTACAGCGGATCGAGCGAGCCATGGGCCGCCCGAAGGCCAGGGTGCGCGGCGACGAGCGGAGCATCGACCTCGACCTGTTACTCCTCGGTTCGCACGTGGTGGAGCGGCCGGAATTCGTTCTACCCCACCCTCGACTTCATCTGCGTCGCTTCGTCCTGGTGCCGCTCTGCGAGCTCGCACCAGGACTTCGCCACCCAGTCCTGGGATCGACGATGCGTGAATTGCTCGATCGTCTCGACGATCCATCACAGGTTCGACTGCTGGCGCGGGCGGCGCACCCCGCAACCACGGCGTAGATCTCGCGCGGTCACAGAGCCATGCCGAATCCCCGTTACATCGTGGTCGAGGGCCCGATCGGCGTCGGGAAGACGAGCCTTGCAGAGTTATTGGCCGAGCGGTTGCAGGCCAGGAAGTTGCTGGAGGGCCCCGAGGAGAACCCATTCCTCTCTCAATTCTACACCGATATGCGTCGCTATGCCTTTCAGACACAACTCTATTTCCTCCTCAATCGATTCCGGCAACAACAGGAACTGGTTCAGTTTGACCTTTTCAAACAGTCGTTGGTGAGCGATTATCTCTTTGCCAAAGACAAGATCTTCGCGTATCTTACTCTCGACGATAACGAACTGGCTCTTTACGAGCGGCTGCACCCGCTTCTGGAGATGCGGGTGCAGAAGCCGGATCTCGTCCTGTATCTCCAGGCCGGCACCGACGTCTTGATGCGGCGGGTTCAGACGCGGGCGAGGGCGTACGAACGAGAGCTGGATCGGACATATCTGGAAGATGTGAACGCGGCCTACAATCACTTTTTCTTTCACTACTCGGTGACGCCGCTACTGGTGGTCAACACGAACGATATAGACTTTGTCAAACACAAGGAGGACTTCGAAGACCTGGTGAAGCAGGTCGAAGCGGTACGGGCAGGTACGCACTACTATGTGCCGCTCGGATCCCGCAGCTAGGGACCGAGACGGAAAGCCATCGCAGTGTCGGTAACGGTGTAAAGATACACCCCTCCGGCTAGAGACGGTGCCATCGCTCGAAGCCACTTGAGAGGAGAGTGACCGCCGTCACCGCAGAGCAAGGCCTTCCGGGTCGGGCCGGGGGGCCTTTTCTTTTGGGCGTCGGTCAACAGCGTTTCCAGGTGCAACAAGGAAAGGAGGGATCGATCATGGCTGATCGAAAGGTCAGGACGGTCACCTTACAGCAAATGAAACGCGAAGGGCGGAAGATCACTGTGCTGACGGCGTACGATTACCCGATGGCGCTGTTGATCGATCGCGCAGGGGTCGACGTGATCCTGGTCGGCGACTCCGGGGGGATGACGGTCCTCGGGTACGACACCACGATCCCGGTCACGATGGACGAGATGTTGATGATGACGAAGGCCGTGACGCGGGCAGTTGAGAGGGCCCTGGTCGTGGCCGACATGCCGTTCATGTCATACGAAGCTGAACCCGCTGAGGCGGTCAGGAACGCCGGGCGCTTCGTGAAGGAGGGGCTGGCTCATGCCGTCAAGGTCGAGCGCGGCCTGCCGTCGCTGCCCGCCGTGAGAGCGATCATTGACGCCGGGATTCCGGTCATGGGCCACGTCGGGCTGACGCCGCAAACGACGGTCTTGACGGAGGGGTTCAAGGTCCAGGGCAGGGCGTTGGACGCTGCACGTCGCATCCTGGACGATGCCCTCGCACTCGAGAAGGCCGGTGTCTTCTCCGTCGTGCTTGAGGCGATTCCTAGTGCCCTTGCCCGTGTCATTACCGACAGGCTGACTATCCCGACGATCGGGATCGGGGCGGGGCCCAACTGTGACGGCCAGGTCTTGGTCACGCATGACCTCTTGGGGTTCTTCGATCGCTTCGCCCCGAAATTCACGAAACGGTATGCGGATCTCGCGACGGTGATCGGCGACGCCGTTGGTCAGTTCCGGGAGGACGTGATCGAGCGCCGATTCCCCGGCCCCGCGCACGCGTTCTCAATGGACGAAGAGACCGAGAGAGCGCTGCTGGAAGAATGAGAGATGCGTGCGGGGTGCGAGGTGCGACGTGCGAGGTGCGCGGCACGGGATACCTGGAGAACAGCAGAACTCGACCGCTGAAATGAGCGGGAGGACTGATGGAAATCATTCATGAGCCGTCCGTCATCCAGCGTCGTTGTGAGTCCATTCGATGCGGAGGTGCGACGATCGGACTCGTCCCGACGATGGGGTGTCTTCATGAGGGCCACCTTTCCCTCATGCGGCGCGCGCGGGTCGAGAACGATGTCCTGGTGGTAAGCATCTTCGTCAATCCCACACAATTCGGACAGGGTGAAGATTTCGACAGCTACCCGCGTGATTTGCAGGGTGATCTGGTCCGACTTGAGGGCGTGGGGGCCGATGTGGTATTCGCGCCACGGGCGGAGTCCATCTACCCGAAGCGCTACGGCACGTTCGTCGAGGTTGCCGAGATCACGGAGTGGTTGTGCGGGGCGTCCCGCCCGGGGCACTTCCGTGGCGTGGCGACCGTGGTGGCCAAGCTATTTAATCTGATGAAGCCACACCGGGCCTACTTCGGGCAGAAGGATTACCAGCAAACAGTGGTGGTCCGCCGTCTGGTGGCCGACTTGAACTTCGACCTCACTATCGCTGTCCTGCCGACTGTCCGAGAGCCCGACGGCCTTGCCATGAGCTCGCGCAACGCACGCCTCACACCTGACGAACGGCGGATGGCCGCAGTCCTGTACCGGTCGCTCCGGCATTCGGAGGAGCGGATCAAGGGAGGGGAGAGGCAGGCCACGATCATCCTCGATGAGATGCGGGCGATGATCGAGGCCCAACCACTGGCGCAGATCGATTATGTGGCATTGTGCGACTCCGAGACGCTAAAGGCTGTCGATCGTATTGAGGGTCCCACGCTGGCCGCCGTCGCCGTGAAGTTCGGCGCCACGCGCCTGATCGATAATATTCTGATTCCCACTCCCTAAAGGATTCGATCCCTCCATCTCGGGTTTCTCCTCGCGGGGGCCCGTCTTCAACCGTCCCTTCGGAATCGCCTCACATTTTGCTTGACAAGGAAAACGGGGTTATATATGGTTGCGCCACGGTGGGATAGAGTGGGATGTATTGGTATAGATTACCATAAGAAGGCGATGCGTGCCCATGTTCCGCGGAAGCTTCGAACACGCCATCGATGACAAGGGGCGGCTCAGCATCCCGGCCAGATACCGCGAGATCCTCAAGCGGCGCCGAGAACGTGAGTTGGTCCTCGTCGATCTCCTCTTCGACACCTGCATCGCAGCCTACCCGATCAAGGCCTGGCAGCAGATCGAACACAATCTCCTGAGCAGGGGCAACTCGGACAAGAAGTTTCGAGAGTACGCCCGCCTCATCTCCGCCCGCGCCGTGGAATCTTCCATAGACAGTCAAGGACGGATCCTCATCCCCCCGCAGCTCAGGGAGGCGGCCCACCTGCGTCGAGACGTTGTGATCGTGGGGGTCCTCGACAAGATTGAAATCTGGAGTCGGGAGCGCTGGGCGCAGTTCAGCGCTCAGGAGCGCGATCCCGAGGATTACGCCGCCAAACTGGCTGATCTCGGGATCCGCGTGTAGCCTGAGGGGGTAGTGGACATGGTGAACATCAGAAGGAACGAAGGGCGCGGGGTCGCCGTCATCGAGCCGGCAGGGGAGATCGACGTGACATTGGTCGAGGCGATCAAGAACTCGATCGCGGGCTTGGTGCAGGAAGGGTATTCCCGGTTGATCCTGGACTGCAAGGGCGGGTGCCGTGTCCCGTACCTGGTTTCAGGGGTTCTCCGGGAGCGGGTCCGTCGGCTTCAGGCCATGGGTGGGTCCCTCTGCCTTGTCCGGACCTCGCCGACCCTGAGTCACGCGCTCGGGGCGGCGAGACCACCCTTGTCTCTGCCGATCTTTCCCGACGAGGACTCAGCGCTTCGGTCGTTCGGTCCATTGCGGGCAATCAAGCCCAGAGGCTTTTAACCATCGAGGTCCGGCACCAGCCGGTTCTGCTTCACGAGACGGTGGCCATCCTGCGGCCGCAGTCGGATGGCTGCTATCTTGATGCGACCGTCGGGACGGGCGGCCACGCCGAAGCGATCCTGCTCGAAAGCGGACCGGGGGGTCGCCTCTGTGGGATCGATCGAGATGTCGAGGCACTAGCGTTGGCACGTGATCGACTCCGGCCGTTCGGAGATCGGGTCCAACTGCTTCATGGTGACTTCTCGATGCTGGGCTCCATCGCTGCAGAGAACGGATGGGGTCCTTTCGCCGGGATCCTGTTTGATCTGGGCCTCTCGTCATTTCAACTGAGCGAGCCATCCAGAGGATTCAGCTTCAGCCGTGATGGACCACTAGACATGCGAATGGATCGTCGGGGAGCCGGGAAGACCGCGGCCGAGAAACTCGCCAAGCTTCCTGAGCGAGAGATCGCCCGGATCCTCCGTGAATACGGGGAGGAGCGATTCGCGGGGCGGATTACGGCGCGGATCGTTGCTGAGCGCCGGCAACGACCCCTCATCTCTACCGTTCATCTCGCGCGTCTCGTGGCGGAGGCGGTCCCAAGGCGGGCGTGGCCAAGGCGCATCCATGTGGCCACCCGGACGTTCCAAGCGCTGCGCATTGCTGTCAATGATGAACTCCAGTCGCTCACGCGGGGGCTGCGGGATGCCGTTTCACTGCTTGCACCTGCGGGCCGGCTATGTGTGATCAGTTTTCATTCCCTGGAAGATCGGATCGCGAAGGAAACCCTTCGGAGTTGCGCACGGTCGGAGCCGCCGCGTCTCCGCGTACTGACCAAACGGCCGATCGTCCCCACTAGAGGGGAAACCGTGGCCAATCCCCGCGCCCGCAGCGCGAAGCTCCGGGCCGCGGAGCGACTCTAGTGCCGGTCCAATCAACGGTGCCTGGCGGCGTTGCCGGTCATCGGGGCACTCCCGGCAACGTACCCGGAACGTACACCGGGTACCCGCGCAGTGGGTGCGGCCCCAGAGGCCGCGCCTGCACCCACCTTCGGTGGGTACCCGACCGTTTCTTGGAGCGGCAGGGTGCCGACCAGCTTAGTGCGACCTAGTTGGAGCGGCTCAAAAGGAGGTGAGTGGTGAGAGGGCGAGGCACCGCCGCGCTCACGGCGTTCGGGCGAGACAGGGCGAGCGGCTTTCTGAAGCCGCGGGTCGATCAAATCCGAAGATGGGATCTCCTCCCATCGCTGTGTCTGGCAAGCCTCGTCCTGCTTGGGGTCCTCTTTTATGTGTGGCAGCACATCCAGGTTGTCCGGTTGGGGTACGAAATCGAACATCTTCAAGCAGAGCGCCTCGCTCTCGTTCGACAGGAAAACGAGTTGCGCTTTGAGGTCGCGCGCCTCAGGTCTCTCCGCCGGGTAGAGGAGATCGCCCGGCGCCAGCTTGGACTCACGAGCCCGATGCCCGGTCAAGTCATTATGGTTGAGTAGGTTCCGAATGGCGTAATATGACGGCTCAGCGCAACCACCGTTCTCGTGGGGGATCATCCGGGCAGGCAGAGATGAAGCATTCCTCAGCCGGGCGTGGCCGGCATCGACGCCGCGTGATTCTTCTGTTTTTCTCCCTCGCTGCAGCCCTCGCTATCATTTCCGGTCGCCTCTTTTCCCTCCAGGTCCATCAGCATCCCAAGCTGGTCGAAGCGGCCAATCGCCAGTACCGGCGGTTGGTTCCGTTGGTATCGCGTCGCGGAACGATCTATGACCGCAATGGCCGCGAGTTGGCCGGCAGTCTTCGAGTTCCTTCGATCTTCGCCCAGCCTCTCCAGGTGGAAGACCCGGAGCGAGCCGCGTCCGCTCTAGCCGGGGCGCTGGGCCTTCCTGCCCACAAGGTTCTGGAGAGGTTGAAATCGGATAAGCCCTTTGTCTGGATCAAGCGACGCGTTTCGCCCGAGGAGGCGGCGGCGGTCGCCCAACTGGGCCTCAAAGGGATCGCAAGCATCGCTGAAAGCAAGCGGTTCTATCCGAAGCAGGAGCTGGGGGCGCACCTTCTGGGCTTCGTGGGGATGGACGATCGAGGGCTGGAAGGGCTGGAGCTGCAGTACGACGAATGTCTGGCCGGGAAGCCGAAGTGGGTCGTGCGACAACAGGATGCCCTGGGCCGGCCGATCTTCAGGGAGGAAGCCGGTGACGCACAGGGCTGCGATCTGTACCTGACAATTGACGAGGTGATCCAATACGTCACCGAGCGGGAGCTGGAGGCGGCTGTGGTGAGGTCTCAGGCCTACAGCGGGAGCGCCCTCGTCATGGATCCGATGACAGGCGAGATCCTGGCGCTCGCCAACTACCCCAGCTTCAACCCCAATCACTATGCCGAGGCCCCCTCATTTGCCCGGCGAAATCGGGCAGTGGCCGATTACTATGAGCCTGGATCGGCGTTCAAGATCGTCGTGGGTGCCGCGGCTCTCGAGGAGAGGCTCGTGCGGCCCGAAGATCGGCTGAACGGCGAGGGTGGAGCTATAGAAGTCGGCGGGATCATGATTCGCGATCACGAACGATTCGGGACTATCACCTTCTCCGAGGTGCTGGCGCACTCGAGCAATGTCGGTGCCATCAAGGTCGGCATGAGGCTGGGCAAGAGTCTCTATTACGATTACATTAGCGGTTTCGGGTTCGGGAATCTCACCGGCATCGATCTGCCCGGCGAGACGCCCGGCATGATCCGGCGTCCGAGGGACTGGTCGGCCCTCTCCCTGGCCTCCCTCTCCATCGGGCAGGAACTCTCGGTGACCCCGCTTCAGATGCTGGTGGCGGCGAGCGCGGTGGCCAACGGTGGCACACTGGTCCGCCCTTATGTCGCCAGGTCGATCAAGGCGGCCGACGGCAAAGCGGCTCGCCACGGCTCACCGGTGCAACTCCGGCGGGTGATCACGGAAGAGACAGCCAGGACCCTCACCGGCATCCTCAAGGGGGTGGTTACCGAGGGGACGGGGAAGGCTGCAGCCGTTCAGGGGTTCGAGGTGGCGGGAAAGACCGGGACCTCTCAAAAGTTGGAACACGCCACTGGCCGCTACTCCCGCAAGAAGGTGGTGGCGTCATTTGTCGGATTTCTTCCAGCCGAGCAACCTCGGTTGGCGATCGTTGTGGTCATCGACGAGCCGAAGATGCTGCAGTGGGGTGGATCGATCGCCGCGCCTACATTCCGTGAGATCGCCAGAGAATCGCTGAAACACCTCAGGATCCCCCCGGCCGCGGGGGGGCGGTTTCGGCTGGCGGAGGGGATTCTCGGTGCGGCTTCTCGCCTTAATTGAAGGGACTGAGTATCAGACCCTCCGCGGTCCCCTCGATGTGGATGTCGGAGGAGTCCGGTACGATTCCAGGCAGATCAAACCCGGGGACCTTTTTGTCTGCATCAGGGGGTTCGCGCTGGATGGCCACGACTTTCTCCCCGCGGCCTGGGCGGCGGGAGCCGCGGCGGCCCTGGTAGAGCGATTCGACCTGCCGGAATCTGTGCTGGAGGGAGGAACGGTGGTGAGGGTGAGCGACACCCGGAAGGGGCTCGCCTTGGCCGCCAGCCGATTCTACGATCATCCCTCGCGGCGGCTCACCCTCGTGGGGGTGACCGGAACGAACGGCAAGACCACGACCACATACCTGATCGAGTCGCTGCTGCAGCGTGCCGGGCATCGGGTTGGACTGATCGGCACCATCGCCTATCGCAGTGGCGGAGTGGAGATGGACGCGGCGCGGACGACGCCGGAGGCCTCCGATCTCCAGGAGCTCCTGGCGCGGATGGTGCTGATGCGGGCCGACTGCGCCGTGATGGAGGTCTCATCCCACGCGTTGACCCTGCATCGCGTGGATGGCTGTGAGTTCGATGTCGCGGTGTTCACCAATCTCACCCAGGACCATCTTGACTTTCACGGTACCATGGGGGCGTATCAGAAGGCCAAGCTCTCCCTGTTCGAAGGTCTCGGGGCCGCCGACACAACCAAATCCACGGAGAAGGCGGCGGTGATCAATCTCGATGATCCCGCCGCCCATCTGTTTCTCAGGGCGGCTCGTACCAGACACTATACGTACAGCCTGAGGCAGCAGGCCGACCTGGCGGCAACTGAGATTCGCATCACCCCGGATGGCCTTCGCTGTCGGCTTCAGACCCCGTGGGGAGCAACGGCGATCCGCTCCTCCTTGCTGGGACGCTACAATCTGTCTAACGTCCTGGCGGCCGCGGCGACAGGGCTGCACCTGGGCGCGAGCCTTGAGGAGATGGCCGATGCGATCTCAGAGTTACGGCACGTCCCGGGACGGTGCGAACGGGTGGAGGAGGGTCAGGAGTTCGCGGTCATGGTCGATTATGCGCACACCCCAGACGCCTTAGGTCGCGTCCTTGATATGGCGAGAGAATGCTGTCCGGGGCGCCTGATCGTCTTGTTTGGATGCGGGGGAGACCGCGATCGCGCGAAGCGGCCTCTGATGGGAGAAACTGCCCTCCGGCTGGCGGATTTCACGGTGATCACCTCCGACAACCCTCGCGGGGAGGACCCGCATCGGATCATTCATGAGATCGAGGATGGAGCGAAAAAGGTGTGGGGTCCCGGTAAGGGGTATGTTATAATTCCTGATCGAGCAATGGCGATTCGCGAGGCCCTTTCGCTGGCGCAGCGAGGCGACATAGTGGTGATTGCCGGCAAGGGTCACGAGACATATCAGATCCTTCGCGATCGCACGATCCCTTTCGACGACCGGCAGGTGGCCCGAGAGGCGCTCCGAGAGCTGGGGTTCGGGAGAGGATGATGGCGTATAGGGGCCGGGCGAGCGAGATCGCGTCCGTGCCCTCCTGGTGGCAGCGTCGGGGCGATCCGCTGTTGGAAGTCGCCGCCTCCTTCACCGATGCCCTGACGCTGGGGCCAGCCGACCTGTTCATCGGCTTCACGGGCCAGCGCTATCGCAGACGGGCCTTTCTCTCGAAGCCAGTCACGAAGCGCGTCTGCGGTGCCGCCTATTCCGAACTCGCCGATCACCCCCTCCTTAGCGCAGCCCCGATCCAGGCGGATGATTCCATTCGGGCCCGCGGGACTGACCGCCCGCCTCGCGCAAGCGCCGCTTATGTCTGGTGATGATGGTCAGCGGGGCCAGCGGGCCGCCGAGGCCCAGGCAGGAGAAGGACGGGACCGGCGTGACGCCCTTAAACGCGACGGCATGAGGTTGACGGGGCGGCGATCGATCAGTCGCGGCAATCCTCACGGCCCGGGATCTGGGAACGAGAGGTTCCAGCGTGCCATGAGGTGCTGGTGTGCTGACACGCGTCAATGACCTGGACACCCATTTTACTCTTTGTGGGGAAGGTGAACCAATCGTTTTGCTCCACGGGTGGGGCACATCCGCCGAGTCGCTGGGCGGCATCGCCAAGTGCCTGGAGGATCGGTTCCGGGTATTCGCCATCGACTTGCCGGGATTCGGGTGGACCCCCCCTCCTCCTGTCACATGGGGAACCCGAGACTATGCAGCCCATGTCGAGGCGTTCATGGAATCGAATGGTATCCATTCCGCGAATCTTCTTGGTCATTCGTTCGGCGGGCGAATCGCGCTCGCCCTAGCCGCGCAGAGCCCGCACAGGGTTCGACGCCTCGTCCTTGTGGCCAGCGCGGGGATCCGAGGGAGCCTCCGGTCAAGCCACTATCTCAAGGTGGCAGCGGCCAAGCTGGCGAAGCGGGTTTTTTCATTTCCCATCTGGGGAAGGCTGGGCGAGCGAATCCTCTCCACGGTCCATCAGCGGGTAGGATCGCGTGACTACCGAAACGCGGGTCAGATGCGAAGGACCTTGGTCAGGGTGGTCAACGAAGACCTGAGGAACATCCTCTCCTTCGTCCAGGCACCTACGCTGGTCATTTGGGGCGACAGGGATCTCGAGGTATCGAGATACTCGATGGAGATCATGGCAGGTGGGATACGGGGCTCCCAATTAGAGATCATGGAAGGGGCCGGCCATTTTCCTTTTGTAGACATGCCTGAGCGCTTCGGCAAGCTCCTGAGAGACTTCCTATGTCGGGGCGAGACGTGATGACTTCACCCAGGGCGCGCCCGCCTCGTCTCCTGTCCCGGGCCGGGGAATCGCTTCTATCGTATGGAGTGGTAGCGGCGAAGCGGCATCTGGACTTCGTGTATCTCGCGCAGTTGGAACGCTACAGGAGCCTCCGCCTTTGCGGCTGGATCTGCCGGCACTGGAGGATCGTACTCGACCCTCGAGAGGCTTTCGTCCAGACAGTGGTCCTTGTTGCCGGGCTGGTCTTCGCATCCCTTGATCTCCCCGTCGTTGTGTTCTACATCGTCTGGGCGGCAGCCGGGATGTGGCTTGGCGCGCGTGGGTGCTCCCTTCAGGTGAGCCAGCGGCTGCAGTTCACGCCCCGCGCCGTCCGTCTTTCCACCGTCACGCTCATCCTGGCACTGGGCGTTGTGCTCGGGATCGCGATGATCGTCCAAGGGCTGCTCTCCGGGCTTGCGGTCGGCTCCAGCACCTTCACCGTTGCGATCGGCCTGGCCGCCGGGTTGGCAGTCGCCTCCGAGGTGGCGGCGGGAACGGTCCTCTTGGCGAATCTGCTCTTGATTCCGCTAGAACAGGGAATCAACAGGCGACTTGTCGCGCAGGCCGCGCATCGCATGCGCACGTATCCCGGACAGGTCGTGGGGATCACTGGCAGCTATGGCAAGACAACGACGAAGTTCATCACAGCGGCCTTGCTCGGGAGGCGTTACCCCATCTCGAAGACCCCGGATGGCGTCAACACGACCATGGGCATCACGCGGGTCGTCCGTGAGGATCTTCGCGACGACCACCGGTTCTTCGTGGTCGAGGTTGCTGCCTATGGCCCGGGCGAGATCCGAGAGGTCTGCGAGTTTCTTCGACCCAAGCTCGGTATCCTCACCGCCGTGGGGGTCCAGCATCTCGAGCGGTTCGGTACGCCGGAGCGAATTGCCGAAACGAAGTATGAGTTGATCGCATCGCTTCCATCGGACGGCGTGGCGATCATGAACGCCGACGACCCTGGGTGCCTGCCTCTGATCGATCGCGCGAGGCGGGAGGGCAGGCGCACCATCCTCTATGGGATCGGCGAGGACGCAAGGACATTGGATGTCAGGGGGAAGAACATCAAGACCTCCAGCAGAGGCTCGGCCTTCTGTGTGCAGACCGAGGCCGGCACGGCTCTGCTTGAGACCAAGCTGCTGGGGAATCTGAACATTGCCAACATCTTGGGAGCCGTGGCCGCGGCACTGGAGTGCGGCGTGACCCTTGAGGAGATTCGGGCGGGGGTCGGGTCGCTGACCCCGGCACCAAAGCGCCTCGAGGTTCGGGAGGAGGGTGGTCTCGTCAAGCTGATCGATGTGGCCAACGCCAATCCTCGGGGCGCGCAGATGGCCCTGGATGTCCTGGGTCAGTTCGGGGGAGGCGCAAGGATCTTGATCACGCCCGGCTTGGTGGAACTGGGCCGGATCGAGGATGAAGAGAACCGCCGCTTGGGTCGGGCCGCCGCCGCCGTCTGCGATTACGTGGTGCTTGTCGGGCCGACGCAAACGCTGTCACTGCGCGAAGGGCTACGCGAGGGCGGCTTTTCTGAAAGCCGGGTTCTGGTGGTCCGGCATAGCGATGATGTCGCAGACTGTCTGAGAGACATCGTTCGACAGGGCGATATCCTTCTCTACGAAAACCGCTTGCCCGATACCTACCTGGAACTGCCGTGAGCACCGCCGTGAAACGAATAGGCCTGATCTTCGGAAGTCGTTCCGTCGAGCGGGAAGTCTCGGTGATGACCGCCAGCAAGGTGTATGAAGTCCTGCTGAGGATGCAGGATCAGTTTGAGACTGTGCCCATCTTCCTTACCGCTGATGGCACCTGGCTGGTCGGTGAGGCTGTCCGGGACCTGCTGTCCGTCGACGCGGAGATTCGGGGACTTGCTGACCTCAGTGCGCAGGTGGGACCCCCTGACAGGGCCAAGATCGACGCAGAAAAGCTGAGGTTGAACAAGGAGAGATACGCGCCGCAACTCGCCAACCTGGACCGGGGTCCGCACGCGAAGGGAGTCCAACGGCTTTTCCTGGCGCCTGACCCATCGGTGGGCTCGCTCGTGTCCGGCCAGGAACGGAAAGCGTGGCTGGGTAGGCAGCTCCACCCTACGATCGATGTCGCCTTTCCGGTCATCCACGGGACACACGGCGAGGATGGCAGCATACAGGGCCTGTGTGAACTGGCAGATCTCCCGTACGTCGGCGCTGGCGTGGTCGCCTCGGCGGTCGGAATGGATAAGATCGTCTCCAAGCTGGTGTTCCGCGGCGCCGGTCTTCCCGTCGTCGAGGGCATGGCGCTCACGCGGCGGCAGATCTTGGAGGATGACGCTGGAGCCCTGAAGGCGCTGGAAAGTGAGCTTCAATACCCGGTGGTCGTAAAGCCTGCCGTGGCGGGCTCGAGCATCGGCATTGCGATGGCGAAAAATGGCGCCGAGGCCCTGACCGGCATGCGGACGTCCATGCGCTTCAGCCAGCGAGTGTTGGTGGAGCGGGCCGTTGAACACAGGCTCGAGGTCCAGTGTAGTGTCGTCGGAAACCATGACCTCAACGTTTCTGAATGCGAGGAGCTGATCCGCTCCGGTTCGATCGTCAGTTATAATGAGAAGTATTCGGACAATAAGAAGCCGGGGAGTGCTGATCTTGCCCCGAGCATCATCCCTGCCAGGCTTCCTCCGGCGCTCGCTGGAGAGGTCCGGCGCCTGGCGATGGAGGCCTTTAAGTCAATCGACTCGCGGGGGATCTCTCGCGTCGATTTCCTCATCGATGCCACGACGATGGAGCCATTCGTGAATGAGATCAACACCATGCCTGGGTCTCTCTCTTTTGCGCTCTGGGAGGCGAGCGGGGTCAAGCCGACAGAGCTTATCTGCCGGCTGGTGGAGTTGGCGCTTGAGGCCCATCGAGAAAAGAGTGTTACCCAGTTCGAGTCGAGAGAAGGCAGGGCATTGGTGGATCGCCGGCACTTGGTGGCGCCAGGGAAGTGACAGGGTCTAGGGTAGAGGGTCTAGGGGAGAGGGTCTAGGGTTTAGAGTGTAGTCGAACCGAGAGGGCTCATTAGACCCTAGCCCCTATACCCCATGTCACGGAGGATTCGGACTCGATGTTATACCATCTCCTCTTCCCGTTGCACCCTACCTATATTGTCTTCAATGTCTTCCGGTACGTCACCTTCCGTACCGCGGGCGCCATTCTCACCGCACTCTTGTTCAGCCTCCTGCTGGGGCCCATCCTCATCCGCAAACTGCGTGAGTCGCAAATCGGCCAAAGCATCAGGCGCGACGGCCCGGAGAGCCATATGAAGAAGGCTGGGACGCCCACGATGGGGGGCCTCCTGATACTGGCCTCGATCTTCACCTCCACGCTGCTCTGGGCGAATCTCACAAATCGGTACGTCTGGCTGGCGCTCTTCTGCGCGGCCTGGATGGGGGGAGTTGGCTTCGCCGACGACTACGCAAAAGTGGTCGGCAAGACCAGCAAAGGACTGTCGGTCAGGACAAAGCTGATCTGGCAGATGGTCCCTGGCCTTATAGTGGGCGTGTACCTCTACGTCATACCGGTGGATTCCTTCACCACCAAGTTGGCGATCCCGTTCTTCAAGCGTTGGATGCCCGACCTGGGGTGGGCGTATGTGCTCTTTGTTGCCTTAGTCATTGTTGGTAGCTCGAACGCCGTCAACCTGACCGACGGACTGGATGGGCTGGCCATCGGCCCGATCCTGATGGCCTCCGCCTCGTACACGGTCCTCGCCTACGTCGCTGGACATGCCACCATTGCCCGCTACCTCCAGGTGATCTTCGTGAAGGGGAGTTCCGAGCTCACCGTCTTCGGCGGCGCCATCGTCGGCGCGAGTCTGGGGTTCCTGTGGTTCAACGCCTACCCCGCCCAGCTCTTTATGGGCGATACGGGCTCCCTGGCCCTGGGGGCTGCCCTGGCAACCATGGCCATCCTGGTGAAGAACGAGTTGCTCTTGCTTATCGTGGGCGGCGTCTTCGTGGTGGAAGCGGTCTCGGTGATCCTCCAGGTCTTCTCCTACCGGGCGACCGGCAGGCGAGTCTTCCGAATGGCGCCGATCCATCACCACTACGAGTTGAACGGGATGGCAGAGCCCAAGATCATCGTCCGATTCTGGATCATCTCATTTGTCCTTGCCCTTCTCTCCCTCACCACGTTGAAGTTGAGGTGAAGGCATTGAACACTGTTCTAAGTTCCAGGTTCCAAGTTCCAGGATCGTTCAAGGTTCCAAGTGCCAAGTTCCAGGTTAGAGACCCTCGTGGGTTTCATGGAACCTGGAACCCGGAACCTGGAACTGCATGGCGGTAGCCATGCTGGATCTGACCGGTAAGCGAGTGGTGGTCGTGGGCTTAGCGCGCTCCGGAGAGGCAGCCTGTCGTCTGCTGCTCAAGCGGGGCGCGTCCGTGATCGGCACCGACCAGCGAGGCGAGCGTGAGCTCGACGCCGATCTGCACGGCCTGGAGCGAGATGGAGTCACCCTTGAATTGGGGGGGCATCATCCGGATGCCGTGCTCTCGGCTGATCTCATCGTGGTGAGCCCTGGGGTTGATCTCCGCGAGCCGCTGTTTGAACGAGTTCGCGCGGCCGGAATTCCGCTCATCGGCGAGGTCGAGCTGGCCTACCGGTGTAGTGAAGCCACCTTTTTCGGGATCACAGGGACCAATGGGAAGAGCACGACCACCACCCTCTTAGGCGCCATCCTGGAGGAAGCCGGCCTGCCTTCGCGAATAGCCGGCAACATCGGCACCCCGCTCTGTCAGGTGGCGCCCAGCCTGCCGGTAGGCACCATTGTAGTGACGGAGCTGTCCAGCTTTCAATTGGAGACGATCGAGCGGTTTCGACCACACGTTGGCCTGCTTCTGAACTTGGCCCCCGATCACCTGGATCGGTACAACAGGGTCGAGGACTATTACCGGGCCAAGGCGCGCCTGTTTGAGAACCAAGCGCCATCGGACTTCGCCATCGTGAATGCGGACGACCCACTGGTTCTCGACGCGGCGCAGAAGGCCCTCGCGAAGAGGGTGGCGTTTAGCCGAAGGCAGCGCCTCGCGGAGGGTGCCTACCTCGACGTGGATCAGATCATCATCGCCCTCTCGGGGACGCGGGAAACCATCTGCAGATGGAACGAGGTGAGGATTCAGGGGGTGCACAATCTGGAGAATGCCCTCGCTGCCAGCCTCGCTGCAGCATTGGTTGGCGCATCCACGAAGGCGATCCGGAGGGCCCTTGTGCGATTTGAGGGACTGGAACACCGCCTGGAATTCATCGCGGAGATCGGCGGGGTTCGGTACTACAATGATTCCAAGGGGACGAACGTCGGGGCGGTGGCCCGTTCGCTTGAGAGTTTCACTGTCCCTCTTGTGCTTATCGCAGGTGGAAAGGACAAGATGAGCGATTTTACCCCCCTCGCGAGCCTTGTCCGGGAACGGGTCAAGCGTCTGGTCTTGATCGGTCAGGCGGCGGGCAAGCTGCGGGCCCAGCTCGATGGCACCTGTCCCATGGAGGAGGCCGTCAGTCTTGAAGAGGCGGTGCAGCGCGCCGCGGTCGCCGCATCGCCCGGAGAGGTTGTCCTCCTTTCGCCGGCCTGCGCCAGCTTCGATATGTTTACGGATTTCGAGGAACGAGGACGGGTCTTCAAGGAGGCCGTACGGGGGCTCGCGTGGTGACGGTCAGGCGGCTCCCCTATGATCGGCTGCTGTGCACGGTTTCCCTCCTCTTGGTCGGGATCGGTGTCGTAATGGTCTACAGCTCGAGCGCCATCAAGGCTCAGGTGAAATACGGTGACCCGTTGCTCTTCCTGAAGAAGCAGCTCCTCTGGGCCGTGGTCGGCCTGGCGGTGATGGTCTGGGCCATGTACCACGATTACCGCGTCTTCCAGCGATACGCCCCATTGCTGTTCCTCGCCTCGTTTCTGCTCTTGCTCCTGGTCCTGATCCCGACTGTCGGGGTCAAGGTCAACGGCGCACGACGCTGGCTCCGGATATTCGGGATGTCCTTTCAGCCCTCCGAGCTTGCCAAGCTTTCATTGATTCTACTCCTTGCCAGGTTTTTCGCGGGGAGGGCCGATCGGGTCGGGAGTTTTTTCCAGGGATTCCTGCCACCACTTATCATCTCCGGGCTCTTCTTCGGGATGATCGTGCTGCAGCCTAACTTTGGGACAGCAGCCGTGCTGCTTCTTGCGGCCATGGCGCTGTGCTTCGTCGCTGGAGTCCGTCTGGCACAACTGGGCACCGCGCTCTCCGCCATTGGGGCTCTCTGCTACCTGCTGGTGCAGTTTCACCCGTACGCCAAGGCCAGGCTGCTGGCTATCATGGATCCGGCCCGTGCCTCCTCCAAGGCAAGTTACCAGATTCACCAGTCGTTCTACGCGTTGGGTCCAGGCGGGATCCTGGGACGTGGGCTTGGCGACAGTATCCAGAAGCTCTTTTATCTGCCGGAGTCTCACACCGAGTTTATCTTCGCCATCGTTGGCGAGGAGATCGGTTTCGTCGGGGCCCTGCTGCTGATCTTCCTCTTCGGTATCCTGCTGTGGCGCGGGGTCCGGATTGCCCTGCGCGCGCCGGACCTGTTTGGCACCTATGCGGCGGTGGGCATCACCTTTGCCGTCGTCTCCCAGGCGGCCATCAACCTGGGTGTAGTCACCGGGCTGCTCCCCACCACCGGTGTGCCGCTGCCGTTCATCAGCTTCGGCGGATCCTCCCTGGTCACCACCCTCCTGTGCATGGGGATCCTCCTGAGCATATCCCGCTCCCAGGTGGCGAGGAGTCGGCTTTCGTGAGAGTCATCATCGCTGGAGGCGGGACAGGGGGCCACCTTTTCCCTGCCATCGCGTTGGCCCAGGAGTTGAGGTCCAGGTTCCCGGACTCTTCCCTCCTCTTCGTCGGCGCCGAAGGAGGGATCGAGGCGTCCTTGCTTGCCAAGGGCGGCTGGGACTTCGAAGGGATCAGGGCGTCCGGGCTGCAGGGGAAGGGACTACCTCAGCGCCTTCGAAGCCTCGCCTTGATCCCGTGGGGGCTCGTCCGATCGCGGTCGATCCTACGGCGGTTCTTCCCCGACACCGTGGTCGGACTCGGCGGCTATGCCTCCGCGGCCATGGTGCTGGCGGCGGTGCTCGCCAAGGTCCCGACCGTCATTCACGAGGCGAACGCATTTCCCGGACTAGCCAACAGGTGGTTGGGGAGGATCGTCGATCTCGTGGCTATTGCCTTTGAGGGGACGTCAGTCTTTTTCCCAAAAACGAAGGTTCGGGTGACCGGCAATCCGGTTCGAGCAGAGCTCTTCGGCGTGAACCGGGCCGCGGCGACGGCGCGACTCGGTCTCGATCCGGATCAGTTCACGCTGCTGATCTTGGGCGGCAGCCAGGGGGCTCATCGGTTGAACCAGGCGGTCCTGGAGGCGCTTCCCCTCCTTGAGTCCGAGCGAGGGCGTCTCCAGTTTCTCCATTCGTCAGGGTCCAGCGACCTTGACCAGGTCCAACGTGGGTACCTCGCAGGAGGCCATCGAGCGGTGGTGGAGCCCTTCTTTTGGGAAATGGCCGTCGTCTACGCCGCCGCCGATCTCTGCCTGTGTCGGGCGGGTGCCAGCACCGTGGCGGAGCTCTGCGCGCTCGGGAAGCCGTCGGTCCTCGTGCCGTTTCCCTTCGCTTCTAATGATCATCAGCGCTGGAATGCCGAGGCGGTGGTTGCCAGCGGGGGCGCGAGGATGCTGTCGGACGGCGAGCTGAACGGCGCCACGGTAGCCGAGATCGTCCGGTCGTTCCTTCACGACAGGGGCCTGATGGAGGCCATGGGGTGCCGGGCGAAGGTCTTGGCGAGACCTGACGCGGCAGCCTGCCTCGCCGACCTCGTAACCCTGGCGGCGTGCCAGGTGCCGAGCGCCAAGTTCAAAAATTGTTCCAAGTTCCAAGTGCCAAGTTCCATGTTGAAGAAGCGCTCAAGTCAAACTTGGAACCCGGAACTCGGAACCCGGAACTGCGAAGCTGAACCCGGAACCTTGAACTAGGAAGCCGATGTTTAAGAAAATCCGGCGCATTCACTTCGTTGGGATCGGTGGGGTCGGCATGAGCGGGATCGCCGAGGTCCTCCACAATCTCGGCTATCAGGTGAGCGGCTCCGACCTGAAGGCGTCGGAACACACCCTTCGCCTGCAGGGGCTCGGCGTCGCCATCCGGATCGGGCACGATCCGGCCCATGTGCGGGGCGCCGATGTGGTGGTCCGATCCTCGGCGGTGTCGGCTGAGAACTCCGAGATTCTGGCCGCCAAGGCCCATTCGATCCCGATCATTCAGCGCGCCGAGATGCTGGCGGAGCTGATGCGGATGAAGTACGGCGTCGCGGTGGCAGGTACCCACGGCAAGACTACGACGACCTCCATGGTCGCCGCAGTCCTGGCAAAGGGCGGGCTTGACCCGACCATGGTCATCGGCGGCAGGCTGGATGCCCTGGGGAGCAATGCGAAGCTAGGACGGGGCGAGTTCATGGTCGCGGAGGCGGACGAGAGCGATGGGTCGTTCCTCAAGCTCGCCCCTACGATCGCGGTCGTGACCACGATCGATGCTGAGCACCTGGATTACTATCGCGACCTGCAGCAGATCGAGGAGACGTTTCTCGAATTCATTAATAAGGTTCCTTTCTACGGCGCGGCCGTTCTCTGCCTGGATCAGCCGCATATCCGTGGCTTGCTGCCCAGGGTACAGAAGCGAGTGGTGTCGTACGCGCTGGCGACAGAGGCGGACGTGACGGCAGAGGGGATCTCATTGCAGGGGCTGGCTTCGACGTTCAAGGTTCGCGCGAGGGGGCAGCACCTGGGGGAGCTGGAGCTCAGCGTACCGGGCTTGCACAATGTCTCTAACGCCTTGGCGGCGGTCGCCGTCGGCCTCGAGCTGGACATCGGATTTGCCGTGATTCGTGAGGCGCTTGGAGAGTTCTCCGGCGTGGCCCGCCGCTTCCAGGTAAGGGGGGAGCTGCGGGGTATTATGGTGGTGGATGACTACGCCCACCATCCGGCTGAGATCAAAGCTACTCTGCGGGCGGCCAGAGATGGCTTTCAGCGGAGGGTGATCGCTGTCTTCCAGCCTCACCGTTATACACGGACCCAGGCCCTGCTGCCCGACTTCCTGTCGGCCTTCGACCTTGCGGACCGGATCATTGTCACCGAGATCTATCCGGCGGGGGAGGTCCCGATCGAAGGGATCTCGGGACGTCTGATCGCCGAAGGGATCGGACGCCGGGGCCGGCCTGACGTCCTGTTCGTTGAGCGCAAGGAGGAGGTGCCGAAGCTGGTGCTTGAACTGGCCCGTCCGGGCGATCTGGTCGTCACCATGGGCGCGGGCGACATCTGGAAGTCTTGCGAGGAGATCGTCCATCGTTTAGGGGAAAGGGTATAGGGGTGAGGGTCTAGGGTTGAGGGGGGCGCGGGAACCATGTGGCGCCCTCAACCCTGAACCCCAAACCCTGTGGGGAAGATCGAGCGGCGGCCGGAGAACTGTGGAAAAGTGGCTGGCATGGTGAAGGGGGCGGTGCGGCTGAGGGAGAGGCTCCAGGACGTGATCAGAGGACACATCCTGATTGAGGAGCCGCTCTGTCGTCATACCTATTTCCGGATCGGCGGGCCGGCCGAGGTGATGGTCTACCCCGCCGACGTTGAGGATCTGAAAGTGTTGCTCGCGGTGGCACGGGACGAGTCCGTACCCGTCCTGGTCTTGGGCAGCGGCAGCAATATGCTCGTGCTGGACGGAGGCGTCGAGGGGGTGGTCATCAATCTCTCGCGAACGTTTCTGGACCTCTCAGCGGTTGATGGTCTGGTCCGTTGCGGGGCGGGCGTGCGGACAAGCCGCCTGCTGGCCCTCGCCGCGAGGAGCGGCCTTACCGGCTTCGAGGGGCTCACCGGGGTGCCGGGAACGGTTGGTGGCGCGATCCGGGGAAACGCCGGGACGCCCTCGGGGACGATCCTCGATCATCTTGACTGGATCCGCGTGGTGGACTGCTCGGGCGAGGAACGGCTGCTGTCTCGAGGAGAGATGAATACCGGCTACAGGAGCTGTGCTCTTCCGACAGGGGCCGTTATCGTGGAGGCCGCATTCACTCTCCGGAAGGGAGTTCCGGTGGAGATCAGGCGGACGATCTCGACGTTACTGGTCAGACGAAACCTGACCCAGCCCGTGGAGTTTCGGTCAGCCGGCTGCATCTTCAAGAACCCTCTCGGCGACTTCGCCGGGCGTCTGGTGGAGCTGGCAGAGCTGAAACGACTCCGGCGCGGTGGAGCGGAGATCTCCGGCACGCACGGCAACTTCATCGTGAATCTCGGCGGCGCGACGGCGGCAGATGTGCTGTGGTTGGTTGACCGGGCCCGGACCGAGGTGAGGGCCAAGACGGGAGTGGCGCTTGAACTGGAGATTCAGGTCGTCGGATCGCCCGGCGCGCGCTGAGGACGAGGCCGCGTTTCGCCCGAGCCGGCGCTTCCTGAGGCTGGCGTCGGCAGAGCCGGGGCACATGAGGCGCGTGGGACACCTCGCAGTCCTCATCGGTCGGAGATTGCGGAAGGGTGCGGCACTGATCATCCTCATTGCGGCTCTGGTCACTCTCGGGCAGATCGGTCGCCGGGAGATCCCACGCCTGCTTCGCGCGCGTTACTTCCAGATCACCGATCTCGTTGTCCAGGGGAACCGGCGAGTGCCCACAGCATCGGTCATCCACAGCCTCGACCTGCCGCCCCATGCAAATATGCTGGACGTGGACCTGAGGGACCTAGCCGGGCGGATCATGCGAAACCCTTGGGTCAAAACGGCCGGTGTGGGCCGTCGCCTTCCCTCAAGCCTGTTCATTCGAGTGTCGGAGCGGACGCCCAGGGCGGTCGTGCTGACCGATCACGCATTTCTCGTGAGCGATGACGGGACGATCCTGAAGGACGCGAGTGCTGAGGAGATGTCCGACCTGCCGATCCTGAGAGTCAAGGTTGACCACCCTCTCAGTGCGGGTGAGCGACTCGACGTGGCTCGCCTTGAGCAGGGGGCGCGCCTGTGGCGGAAGTTTCAGCAGGACCCGCTTGGCCCCGGCGTGCAGGCTCGGGAGATCCGGCTAGAAAGCGACGGGAGTTGCACCGTCTCATTAGGCCACGGGATGCCCTATCTGCGTTTCCAAGAGGACGCGATGCGTCCGCAGTTGGATCGACTCGCCAGGGTGCTCCGGATTCGTGCGATCAGCCTTCGAGAACTGGAATATGCCGATCTCCGTTTCGCCGATAAGGTCATCATCAAGCCGATTCCGAGGGGGGGGGAGGCGTGACCAAGGGAACCGAGATCGTCACCGGGTTGGACATCGGCACGACGAAAATCTGCGTGATCGTCGCGGAGGTCACGGAAAGCGGGGTCGAGATCATCGGTTGCGGGACCAGCCCTTCGAGAGGATTGCGAAAGGGGGTGGTTGTCAACATCGATGGCACAGTTGACTCAATAAGGAAAGCGGTCGAGGCGGCGGAGGCGATGGCCGGCGTCTCCCTGGACTCTGCGTTCGTGGGGATCGCTGGAGGCCATATCAAAGGTATCAACAGCCGCGGGGTCATCGCGGTCTCCGGCAGGAACCAAGAGGTCACCCAAGCCGATGTCGATCGGGTCATCGAGGCGGCCAAAGCGATCACGCTGCCCGCCGATCGCAAGGTGATCCACATCATCCCGCAGGAATTTGTCATTGACGATCAGGGGGGAGTCAAGGAACCGCTTGGAATGAGCGGCCATCGGCTCGAGGCCGAGGTGCATATCGTGACGGGTGCCATCGCGTCTGCGGAAAATATCATCAAGTGTGCCGCCAGAGCCGGCCTGGAGGTTCGGGACATCGTCCTGCAGCCGCTGGCCTCCAGTGAGGCGACCCTCACCGCCGATGAGAAGGAGCTTGGGGTGGTCCTGGTGGACATCGGCGGGGGCACGTCGGACATTGCAGTATTCGTTGACGGCAGCATCCGTCATACGGCGGTGCTTTCCCTGGGTGGGGACCACCTGACTCACGACATCGCCATCGGGCTCAGGACTCCTCCTCATTCTGCCGAAGAGATCAAGCGTCAGTATGGCTGCGCGCTGGCTTCCCTGGTGAGCAGCGAGGAAGTGGTGGAGGTCCCGAGCGTCGGCGGCCGAAGGCCCCGCCTCCTGTCACGCCAGATGCTGTGCGAGATCGTCCAGCCAAGGATGGAGGAGATCTTCACCCTGGTTGAGCTGGAGGTTCGCCGCGCCGGGTTCATGCAGCAGGCGGCTGCGGGAGTGGTGGTCACAGGCGGCTCTTCGATTATGGAGGGGGTGCCGGAGCTGGCCGAGCAGCTCTTCGACCTTCCGGTTCGCCTGGGGATGCCAACCGGCGTCGGCGGGCTGAAAGAGGTGGTGAGCTCCCCGATGTACGCGACCGGGGTAGGCCTGGTGCTGTACGGAAGGGAGCACCTGGACCACCGACGATTCGACAGGTTCCCGGATCGAACGCTGGTCGATAAGGTGATCAAGCGGATGAAACAGTGGTTCAGTGATTTCTTATGAGGGTTGACGGTCCACGGTTGACAGTTGACGGAAAGAAGCATCGACGTGTTATGTCTTGTCTGTTAACAGTGAACCGTAAACCGTGAACGCTTTCCTCTGTGAACCGTAAACCGTGAACCGTTAACACCTTTCACTTAAGGAGGCGCGGATGCCGTTCGAGCTGGAGGTCGATGCCGAGCATGTGGCCAAGATCAAGGTGATCGGGGTCGGGGGAGGCGGGTCCAACGCGGTGAACCGGATGTTAACGGCGAATTTCGCCGGCGTCGAGTTTATCGTTATCAACACCGACACGCAGGCGCTGAAGATGTCGCCTGTTGCAGGCAAACTTCAGATCGGCGCGAACCTGACCAAGGGACTCGGTGCCGGGGCCAATCCGGAGATCGGGCGAAACGCGGCGATTGAGGATACCGACAAGATCCTGACCCTCCTGGAAGGTGCCGATATGGCCTTTATCACCGCCGGTCTCGGCGGGGGGACCGGGACCGGCGCGGCGCCTGTTATCGCCAATCTGGCCAAGGAGTTGGGCATCCTGACAGTCGGGGTGGTGACGAAGCCGTTCCAGTTCGAGGGCAAGGTCCGAGAGCTCCACGCGGAGCGCGGGCTCCAGGCGCTGCGCGAGAGCGTCGACACCTTGATCACCATTCCGAACCAACGACTGCTCAATGTGGTCGAGCGGCATACCCCCATGATGGATGCCTTCAGGATTGCCGACGAGGTCCTGCGGCAGGCGGTCCAGGGGATTGCGGATCTCATCGTGGTGCCGGGCCTGATCAACCTCGACTTCGCCGATGTGAAGACGATCATGTCGGAGCGTGGGATCGCCATGATGGGGATCGGGACCGCGTCGGGCGAGAACGCAGCCCAAGAGGCGGCCTCCAAGGCCATCAGTAGCCCTCTCCTGGAGAACGTCGCCATCGACGGCGCCAAAGGCGTCCTTATTAATATCACCGGCGGTCCTTCGCTGTCGCTGTACCAGGTGAACGAGGCCAGTTCCGCCATCAGCAAGTCAGCCCATCCCGATGCCAACATCATCTTCGGGGCGGTGATCGACGAATCGCTCAATAGTGATGTTCGGGTGACGGTGATCGCTACCGGGTTCGATGTTGCCCCGTGCGCTGGCGGAGAGGAATCGTCGAACATGGTCGACATGAAGGCCTACACCGCCAGGGCGGCGGAACGCGGCGGCTTCCTCAGGAAGCGCGGGGCGGTCGGGAGTGAGGTGTCGGATGAACAGCTCAGGCTGCGTGATCTTGAACAGCTCAGGCCCCGCGACCTTGATGAGGACGAACTGGATATCCCGACCTTCTTGCGGCGGAAGGCTGACTAATGCCGTTCCAACTTTTTTCGGACAAACAATGACACCATTCAGAGGCCGGATAGGTTGCCCACGCATCATTGTGTGTCGTGAAGCCAAATAGTTGGAACGGCACTAGGGAAAGCGATCGTTGAACAACCGCTGCAGGGTACCTATCGGCGATTAGTGCCGTTCCAACTTTTTGGGCAAAAGGACATCTCTTGGCGATTAGCCGAAACGAGTTGGAACGGCATTAGCCTCAACAAGTTGGAACGGCACTAGCGATCACGAGGGAGAGTTGGAACAACTGACGCATTCAGGAGAGACGATGGATAGAGGTAGAGGCTTCGGCAGGCTGTTACGATGGCTTCTCCTTTCAGGCTCCTCGGGTCTCACCTGTCCGCACTGCCTGGCGACGATCGGCGGAGTGAAAAATGTCTGTCCGAACTGTCGGCGGATCTTGCGGTTCGAGGGGATCGCGGAGCTCAGGGCCCGCAGCAACCAGGACGGCACATCCTGACTGGGTGGCGGGATTGACGCTCGGCGTTCCGTTCTGGTAGGTTGAGAGAGAGGGGGCGGCGGCGAGCGTGGGGGAAGGGGTTCGAGAGCGGGTCGAGCAGGTGAGGCGGCGAATCGCCGAAGCGGCCGGCCGGGCCGGTCGGAACCCTGATGACGTGGAGTTGGTAGCCGTCACAAAAACAGTGGCGGTGTCCCGGATCCGAGAGGCGCGTGATGCTGGCGTCAAGGTGTTTGGCGAGAATCGGGTCCAAGAGGCAAGAGGAAAAGTCGCCCTCCTCAGGTCACTCTCCCTTCAATGGCACCTGGTCGGCCATCTCCAGACAAACAAGAGTAAGCTTGCGGTCGAGCTGTTCGACCTCGTCCATTCCCTCGACTCTGTAAGACTCGCCGCATCCATGGACCGGCACGGGGCGGCGCTGGGGAAGCAGGTACGGGCCTTGGTCGAGGTCAACCTGGGCGGGGAATCGGGGAAGTCCGGCATACGCGAGGTCGAGCTTCTCTCGTTGCTCCAGGCCTGCCGCGCCTTCACCCATCTGACGATCGAAGGGTTGATGACCCTCCCACCGTTTCACAGGAATCCTCAGGACGTCCGACCCTTCTTTCGAAGGCTCCGCGTCATACGAGATCAGGCGGCTGCTGCCCATCCTGACTCTCAACTCCACCACCTTTCGATGGGGATGAGCAATGACTTCGAGGTCGCCATCGAAGAGGGGGCGACGCTGGTGCGGGTCGGGACAGCGATCTTCGGCGAAAGAATGCCGGCCTGAGAAGGGAAAGGCTGCCCCGACGCGCCCTTCGGCGATCTGATCATCCTCGTGTGCAATGGTGTTTAATTTTTTCCTTGACAGAAATAGAACATTATTTTATAGTCCCCACACATTTCCCTCCCTCCGCTAAATCCAAGCCAGTGTAGAGCCAGCAGAGGATGCTCTGTGGGCAGGATTGGTCTCCTTCTTTTTCGGAGGGATTGTGAGGCCTGCATGGAGCATCGGAAGAAGGAGAAAGCAGATTATGTCGTTCAGTCGGTGGACCGAGCACTTGATATTCTGGAATCGTTCGATTTTAATGAAGAGGAGTTAGGGGTATCGGAGTTAGCCCATAAGCTTGACCTACACAAGAACAACGTCTTCCGGCTGCTCGCCACGCTTGAAGTCCGGGGCTACATCGAGCAAGATAAGAAAAGCGGAAACTATCGACTCGGAATCAAGACGTTCGAGATCGCCAATGTCTTCCTTCACCATCTCGGGCTTCGGCGTCAGGCCAGGCCGATCCTTGAAGAGTTGGTCGGCAGGTGCGATGAAACGGGCTATCTCGCCGTGTTGGACGGTTCGGATGTCATTTATGTCCTCATGCACGAGACCACTCAGACCGTTCGGATCATGCTTCGACTGGGGCAGCGTCTCCCAGCTCACTGCACCGCCGCAGGGAAGGCCCAATTGGCCTTTGAGTCGGTCGATCGCCTGCAGCTTCTCTTCAAGGACAAACCGCTGCGTAAGCTCACCGACAATACAATCACGAGCCCCGATGCTCTTCGGGGACATCTTCGGGAGGTCGCAAGGCTTGGATTCGCCACCGATAATGAAGAGTTCGAGCTAGGCGTGCGTTGTCTTGCGGCCCCCGTGAAGGATTACTCCAAGAAGGTAGTGGCCAGCGTCGGCTTGTCCGGGCCACTTTCCCGTTTCTCCATGGACAGGATCGAGAAGGAATTGGCCCCGCTGGTCAAGGAGGCAGGGGAGAAGATTTCAGAACGTCTCGGATACGAGATTAGTGTTGTAACGAGTTGAAACAGTAGAACGGTGTTTGATTTTCGGTCGAGATCGAAAGTGTTGTGCGTTTGAAAAAACAGGCTTTCCCGGAAGGATGGTTTCCGGTCCACAGGATGGAGGTGATCGACAGCTCAAACCACTATACATAGGGCTATTGAGGCGTAGTAAGGACGTGAAGGGGACTTCGCGCCCTCGGTCGTTAAACCTAGATGGTTGAACTCGACGACGGACAAGGAGGGAAGCATGGCAGAGAAGCCGAATATTCCAGTTCTGCCCTGGCCGGCGGTCGCAACCCCCACTCCCGATGAGGTGTACCAGGGGGAGAGCGACCAGAAAAAGGAGTATGCGCTCTGGCTCGAGTCGGCCCTGCGCCAAAGCGAGAATTTCAAGAAGCCAGAGGCCTTGGACCGCATCAGGGTCTTGGATTGCACTTCCAACATGGTTATCGGACATTGGTGCTCCTCGCTCTTTTCGGAGAAGGGGGCCGAGGTGATCATGGTGGAGCCGGTGGGCGGGGATCCGCTCCGCAAGCTGACCCCGTTCGGCCGCAAAGAGTATATGTTCAAGGACACTCACGGTGGGGCGGTCGGGGCGCGCTTTCTGACCGAGGCCCGCAGCAAGCAGTCGATCACACTGAATCTGGAAACGGCCGAAGGGCGAGAACTCCTAAAGAAGCTGGCCGTGCAGGCGGATGTGATTATTGAAAACGCGCCGCCAGGCGACTGGGATGCCAAAGGGATCGGTTACCGCCAGCTCTCGCAGCTTAATCCGCGCTTGGTCTATTGCTGGGTAGGGCAGCTTGGCCAGTGGGGCCCGATGAAGGATAGGCCGGGCAACCTGGACCCGACAGCGCAAGCCGCCTGCGGTTTCGTGCACGGGACGGGCGCGCCCAAGTCGTTCGGCGGGACACCCACTCGATCCGGCTGGTGGATGTGCGATCAGGTCGGCGGTACCTCGGCCGCGCTTGGGATCATGACCGCCTTGGTATACCGGGAGAAGGTGTCGGGCCGAGGCCAGTTCATCGAGGCCACGGCGGCCAACGGGGTCATCCGGATCCTCGACTACAACTGGGGTTGGTATGGGATGGATGGCAGCATCCGGCCCCGCTACGGCAACTGGGACCTGGCAATCAACATCTACGCCGTGAACCCATGTAAGGACGGGCAGATCATGGTCGGCGGAGGCCACGACCGCCTCTGGTTCCGCATCTGGAAGACGGTTGGTAAGGACCAACCTGCCCTTGAGCAGCACATTATCGAAGATCCGAAACTCAAGGTCGTGACCGATCGGCTTCCCCACTACATGCAGGTTGAGACCTACACCACCCTTTCCGAATGGTTCAAGGACAATACCCGCTACGAGGCCGAGACAAAGCTCCAGGCGGAAGAGGTGGCCTCGGGCGGAGTCTCGTTCTTCGACGAGGTCTGCGAGACCCCGCACTACAAGTATCGGGGCCACATGGAGGTCATCGACGACCAGAACTACGGCCCGGTGCTGATCGGGAGCTCGGCCTTCCTCGGATACCGGACGCCAGGCCGGGTCAAGTGGATCGGCAGGCCGACCGGACAAGACAACGACGACGTCTACCGCCGTCTGCTCGGGCTCACCAAGGCCGATATGGACGGTCTGAAGGGAAAGGGGGTAATCTAATGGCGATGTCGTTCGAAGAGTATTGTCAGGATGTGTTTGATCCGAAGAAAGTCTTCAGCAAGCCGGAGCCGCTGAAGGGGTATCGGTTCCTCTCCATGACGCAGTACATCCTGGGTCCATCCTGCGCCAACTACCTGGCGGAGCTGGGGGCCGAGGTAATCAAGATCGAGCTTCCGCGGCGTGGAGAGCCGATGCGCCACACTACCCCCTTCAATGAGCCGTTACTCTATCCCCTCTCGAAGTGGTTACCTGACAAGGGGACGGGGCTCGGGTTCTTCGGGGCGAATCACAACGAGTATTTCCTCTCCGTCGATTTCCATAAGCCCGAGGGCCAGGAGATCGTGAAGATGTTGGCGGCCAAGTCGGACGGGGTGGCGGAGAACTACCGCGCCGGCACCTTCGACCGATGGGGGATCGGCTACCGCCAGCTCAGCCAGATCAATCCGAGAATCATTTACCAGTGGCTGGGTGGATTCGGCGGCTGGGGTCCAGGCCGTAAGCGGGCGTCGTACGACATCCTGGGCCAAGCCCAGGGTGGCTGCTTCTCTGTCACCGGGTGGCCGGTCAAGATCCCTGGCTACGAAGGCAAGTTTCCCAGCGGACTTCCCTCCAAGCATACCATCTGGATCATGGATTACTGGGGGGGGATGATGGGGGCGTTCCAGATGGTCGCAGCCCTCTACTGGCGCGACAATGTCTCGGGCGTCGGTGACTTCTTCGAATACTCCCAGGTCCAGGGGGCACAGCGCCACCTGTCCGACGCGATCGCCTTGTACGGTCGTTACGGTCTGGTTTCCCAGCGCTGGGGGAACTGGGACCCACTGCTGTGCGTGCACGGGATCATCAAGTGCGGCAAGTCGTCCCATCCGGGCTCGCAGTTTCCGGCGGAGGCGGAAGAGGGCTTCTGCCTGGTCAGCGCCTACACCGATGCCGATTATGCAAAGCTGATGAAGGCGGTCGGCCGCGACGACCTGGCCAAGAAGTTCCCGACCCACGACGACCGGGTCAAGGCCGAGAACCAGCCGGCGATGTACGAGGCTCTCGAGGCATGGGCCAAGGACAAGACCAAGGAACAGGTCGAGGAGTTCATGCACAAGAGCGGCATCAACGCCCAGCGAGTCATGAACAGCAAGGAGGTTTCGACCAGCGAACACTTCCTGCAGCGGGGCAACGTGCACTTTATCGACGACCCGACCTTCGGCGACGTCTTCAGCCAGGGTCCGGTCTTCATGGCGTCGGAGAGCCCGCCCCGGCATAAGTGGGCATTCAAGCCGGTCGGCGCCGATAATGAGTATATCCTCTCCAAGCTCTGTGGCTTTTCCAAGTCAAAGATCAAGGAGCTGGAGTCACAAGACGTCATCTGAGACTCGAAAGGAGGGTTGCTGATGTCCTTCGCTAACTGCTCTTTGATTTTGGAGTGCTCCAAGTGCCAGGCGCTGAACTACCTGGACCCTTTCACCTTCTGGTTCTTCAAAGGGAAGGTGAAGTGCGCAGGTTGTGAC
>JACPQX010000156.1 GCA_016190255.1 Candidatus Methylomirabilis oxygeniifera
CCCAAGACACAGCGAAGCGTGCGATGGCTTCTGGAATCAGGGCCGTGCGAGGAGGGGTCATGCCAAGACCTTAGGACAATGCAGCCATTCATGCGCTAGCGGATGATGAGCAGAACTTCTCCCTTGTTCCTGATCGTGGACTCCCAACGCGGGGGGCCCATACTCTCGCTACTTGATGTCCTGCAGGCTTTTCAGGAGCCGCCTGGCCCGTTCTTGTGACCGCCTTGCACTCTCAAGCTTCGGGTTAAGCGCTAACGCCTGGTCCCACTCTTCGATTGCCTCCTTCAGCTTCTGCTCTTTGAAATGGCGAATACCGCCCAGATAGTGTTGATCGGCCAATTTCTCGCGAGCGGTCTGCATATAGTGCGTAAGTCGCTTGAAATCAGGTTGGATCCTCCTCAACCGTTCAAACATCTTCAAGGCCTCAGCATAGCTCTGCTTTCCCATATAAGCGACTCCCTGGTTGTAGTAGGCCAACTTCTGGTATTCAACTGCCTCCCGCAGGCCCGGCTGGAGTGCGAGAACCCTGCCGAAGGCATCTATTGCTGCCAGGTAATCGCCCTTACGGAAAAGCTCGGCGGCCTCAGCAAAGCTCACCTCCTCCCCCGATTCCTCGTCCTCCTCCGGCTCTTCTGCCGGGGCTGATTTTGCGTCCCCACCTTGGCTAGGTTCGCTCTTTGCTTGAATTCCGCTTCTTCGAAGAGGCCGTGCGAAGGCTGACTGGTCTCCGAGTTGCTGCTCGATTTGGTAGAGCTGCTCGAGCGCCTCCCGGTCCAGTGGATCGAGGCGGAGGGCGGCCAGCGATTCCCGCTGAGCCCCTCGTTTCTCCTTGCGCTGCAATAGTTCTTTGCCGGCGGCGACATGCCGACGGGCCTGTTCCTGAATCTTCGCCTCGAGTTCTTTCTGTTTTTGGCTGGCCCCAGGATGCTGGGGGTCGATGGCCAGAATGATCTTCCAGCGCTCCAGGGTTTCCCGTAGGCGCCCAGCTCGCTCGAGTTGTGAAGCCTCCTCCTGGTTCCTTCGGACCGCCTCTTGGAGAGACTGGCCCGGGATCGCGGCGCAGGCAGAGAGAGCAACTCCCAGGATCAATGAGATGCCTCGAATGCTTCTGGGTGTCTCCATCCCTTAGTCCTTTTCGAAGATCTGAAGCATCTGGACGAACTTCGTTAAGTCTTTCTCCATGAACACGCTATACCGCTTGAGCCGGTAACGATCAATAAAGAAGGGGTTGGAACCCTTCTTGGCCCCAAACCCTACCGTGTAGCCGGCTCCCTTGACCTTGGCCACCACCTCGGGATCAAATCCCCCATAAGGGTAGGCGAAGTAACGCACCTCCCCACCGAGTCGATTCTCCATCAATTGCTTGAGCCCGACGATCTCCGAGTCCAGACGCGCAGCCCGTTCGGCTGGGCTTTCATTCGGCGGAGGTACCGCGAGATTGTTGTGAGTTTTCGAATGAGCTTGCACGTCAAAGCCCTGGGTCTTCAGCTCACGCAGGTCATCCCATGAGAGGGAGTGCTTTCCACCTCCGATGAAGTCGGTGTAGATGAAAAAGGTGGCGGGGAACCCATACTTCTTCAGCAGCGGCGCGGCGAATGTCTTGACCGACTTGTACCCATCATCGATGGTAATGACCACCGCCTTCTTCGGCAGCGCCTGTTCATATCGAAGGAAGCGGTCCAATTCGTCCAGGGTAATCCCGACGTACCCGTTCTCCTTGAGATAGCGGAGTTGCTGCTCAAACAACTCAGCGGTAATGGCGAACCGGCTCTTGCTGACCACCTCAATGTCATGGTAGGTCAAGATCGGCACCACCTGATGACCATCGGCTTCAATGCCGCCAAGTCTCCTGGGGCGGATGGGGATGACGACGACGTCACCCGGCTTGATCGGCGCTCCATCTCTGAAGTCGTTGATGATCCAGGCCCGATCGGCCCCCTTCAAGTATTTGGCAGCCAGCGTCCGGGCCGTGTCGCCCTCGCGAGCCACGACGACGACAAAATCCTCGGATGCTCGCTCAAGCTCCCTGGCCTCCTTAACCTCCTGAAGGGCTGGGGCACAGGCCGCGAGCGACAGTACCAGTCCGAGCGACAGTAGCGATCTATGCCCCATGGGATCCCTCCTGAGTTCCGTGCTCCTTTCTTCCGACGAGACAAAAGACCTCCAGTGCCTCGGTCTTTCCCTTCACGTGCAAGGGAGGCAAAGATTTCACCTCTAGCTGCTCTGCAGCGGGTTCCAGAGCCATTCGGGTGAGCAGGATCTCTCCGGCCTTGGCGGCACTCGTCAGGCGGGAGGCTACATTGACTGCATCGCCGACGACCGTGTACTCCATCCTCGCGGCCGACCCCACGCTTCCAGCAACCACGTCGCCTCGATTGATTCCGATTCCTATCACAATGGGGTCCTTCCCTTCCGCCAACCGCGCCTGGTTGAACTTCTCAACGCCCGACTGGATTTCCAGCGCCGCCAAGGCGGCCCGATGGGCCTGGTCGGGCTGGAGAGCCAGCGCCCCGAAGAGCGCCATGATTGCGTCACCGAGGAATTTATTGATGAAGCCGCCATTCCGAATAATCGCCTCCGTTGCCAACCCGAAGAATTGGTTCAGCATCTCAATGACGACCCCCGGCGGCGTATGCTCTGCGTAGTGAGTGTACCCACGGATGTCCACGAAAAGGACGGTCACCTCGCGACGCGTCGCTTCGAGCCAAGGACCGGCGGAGCTCTGAAAGATCATCTCAGCGATCTCGGGGCTGACATACCGCCCGAAGGAGTCCTGCAACAGCTCTTTGCGCCGTAGCCCCTCGGCCATCTCGTTGAAGGCCGCGCCGAGGTCAGTCAGCTCATCCTGACCCCGTCCCACGCTCAGAGGGGGAAGACGGTGCTGGAAGTTCCCTTGTCCCAATGCCTTGGTCCCTTCCACCATCAGACGGATCGGCCGGGAGAAGATGTTGCTGACATACAGCGAGGCGCCGATGCCCAGTCCAATGATTCCGGCCATCAGGGCAACGATGAAAATCCTGGCGTCGCGGAGGCTGCGCCGCATCCCATCCTCGCTCATCGCGAGCCGGACCAGACCAAGCTCCTTTTTCTGGAATCGGACCGGTGCGACGAACTCCAGGAGCTTCCCCGTCTCGCCATGGCCGGATGGCCCGAGAACCCTGCCGATCTGGAGAAGATCGTTGTGCGCCAGGATAACCTGGCGAGAATCGACGACCGCGGCGTATGCGACATCCTTGCTATTCTTCGCCTCCTCCACCAACACGTTCAAGGCCAGTTCATCCCGCTCCAACAGCGGCGTGGAGGCGTTTTCCGCCAGGTGCTGGATTAATGCCTGGCCTCTCGCGGTTACCTCCTCACGAAAGAAGCGAGCCTGGCGCCCAAGCATAACATAACCGATCACCGCTGCAGTCAGGCAGATGGCCAGAGTGATCAACACGGCGAGCTTTACGAGGATGGGAAACCGCTTATTCTGAAGGAACAATATCCACGACATCTGCACCCTCATCGCCGTGAGCTTTACGCCTCCGCCCCCTCACCATACCAGGCTATAGCGCATCTCGCCCCGACTAGCGGACACACATGATAGCAGTTTTCTCCGGAATCATCTACTCAATCTGCGCGCCCATCGAAAAGTGGACTCTCGGGCGCCGCCGCGATGGACGACCTCCACCCATTCTTCCATTTTCTGAGCCGCATCAACGGTTTCATCCTTATCTTCCTCGCTACGCAGCATTTGCTTTGAGGCGCCCTTTGGGGGAATCCCTGACCACGATCGAATCGGCAAGCTGGAGCACCAAAGCCTCCAGACCACCGCAGCCCGAAGAGACCCAATTACCCATCCTCCGCGCCGGCATCGGGCCACTCTGGGCCGGCCTCTATCGAGGATCCACCTCGACGCTTCGAGGGAGCCGAGACCTGTTATTCCTTTGGCGGCGCCTTCCATGGCACAGCCTTCAAGCCTGGAACAGGCCGGAGTAATCAACCGTCAGGCCGCATCACGCCACACTGATCGAGTGATGCGGCACCGCCTCATGACCAAACCTCAGAGTCTTTTGAGGGCCGGATGGGCCCTGCAGTCAGAACTCCGGTAATCAAACCGTGCACTCCAATCTGATTTGCCCGGAATTGGCGGAGCCCGGAAGTCTCATCCCAAATATAGCTTCAGCGAAGGGGGGCAGGCGATAGTCCATCAGATGCTCTTCGACCAGGGAGGGTCGCGATGGGGCAGCCAACAACATTGTGGGAACGGGGCTCGATCTGATGTTGGGGTGGGACCCACGTAGACAGAGTCTCGTGAACTTTAGATGAGGGGAACGCGGGAGAGAGCGCGTGGGCTATGAGGGGACCCCCGGGGGGTAGCGGAGGTCCCCTCCTTAACCCGCTGTACGCGACGAGCGTGTTGGGGAAACGGTCGCCGGTTGAGCGACCTTGCGACCACCTCGCTGTCCGAGACAGCCGATCGCAAGGATCGCTACCAACGACCAGGGGATAAGCAGCAGAACTGCAATAACTGTTGGGTACATTCTCTAGAACCTCGATCGGCATTTCCTGGTCAGTGTCACACCGCTCGAGAAAGCCCTCATGCAACATCAGGCAGTGGAGACAAGAGCAACTAGCGTGCCAGGCTGTCCTTCGCCCCCGTGCTACATATACTTGGGATGAAAAAGGCTGGCAACCCCTTATTCTATTTGCCTCATAGCGGATCGAGCAGAGGGGAGGATTCGAGAGTCCCTTGGGCTAATGATCAGTGGGTCGTACCCAATTAGGTACGATTGAGAATCAAATCTGATACGCGGCAAGTCGGACCATCAGTCGCTTATTCGCCCTCTTTATCAGAGGGTCGAGGATCAGATTTGATCTCGAGCAACCGGACTAGTTTGGCTAGATAGGTGCGCTGCAACCCGAGAAGTTCCGCCGCTTTGGTTTGATTGCTCTGTGACTGCTTGAGGGCGTCGTGGATAATCCAGCGTTTGAACTCCTTGACGGCCTGGTGAAACCCCTTGCCCCGGTACGATCCGCGGCGGGGACCGGAGGCAATCTGAAGCGGTAGGTCCTCCGGGCTGATCTCGTTTGCCACGCTCAACACCATGGCCCGCTCAATAACGTTCTCCAGCTCTCGCACGTTTCCCGGCCAATCATAGGAGAACAGGCAGTCCATGGCCTCAGGAGTGAGTCGCTTCGGGAGCTTCTTCAACTCGGCCGAGTACTTGCCTATGAAGTGATCGATCAATACCGGTACATCCTCCTTGCGCTCCCTTAGGGGCGGTAGCTGGAGACACACGACATTCAGTCGATAGTAAAGGTCTTCGCGAAAGCGCCCCTCTCTCACGGCTCGCTCGAGATCGCTGTTGGTGGCGGCAATTACGCGGATGTCGGCTTTGATCGTTCGGGTTCCTCCAACTCGCTCGAACTCGTGGTCCTGCAGGACTCGCAACAACTTCGCCTGTAAACCTGCCTGGATTTCCCCTATCTCGTCCAGAAATACGGTCCCGCGATCGGCGATTTCGAACTTTCCTTTCTTCAGTTGATGAGCACCCGTGAAGGCTCCCCTCTCATGGCCAAAGAGCTCGCTCTCCAGCAACTGTTCAGGGATGGCTACGCAGTTCACGACAATGAACGGACAGTTTGCTCGAGGACTCCACTGGTGGACCGTTCTTGCTAAGACCTCTTTCCCCGTCCCGCTTTCGCCCAACAGCAAGATGGTTGAATTGCTGTCTGCAGCTCGGTGAGCGAGCTGGAGTAGGTTTTTCATCGCGGGATTCTTGGTGACGATCTCCACAAGGCGACTTTCAAGTTCTGTTCGAAAGATGCGGTTTTGCTCTCGCAACGACTCTCTCTCGAACGCCTTGCCCAAGACGATTTCTAAATGTTTCGGGTCGACAGGCTTGGTGATAAAGTCGTAGGCTCCCTCCCTCATCGCTTCCACGGCAGTTTCGATGGTCGCGTGCGCGGTCACGACGATCACGGTGGTTTCCAGCCCCTCTCGCTTGAGTGTCCTGAGCAGATCGATTCCAGACATCTTCGGCATCTGCAGGTCCAGCAGGACGATCGAGGGCGCCTCCCAACGGATTTGTTCCAATCCCTCCAAGCCGCTGGAGGCGACAAGGGGCTGAAAATGCATCATCTTCAAGCGGCTCTGGAGTATCTTTCTGGCAGACGGATCATCGTCCACAATCAGAACTTTCGCTCGGTACTCTCCCATCTCAAATCACCCGTGTCGCCGCGAAGATGATGCGGCCTGAGCTGGTTCGCTGCTGTGCCACGGCACGTGAATCACGCCCCCGGGAGATCAGGAGGATGCTCGCAAGGAGCTCTTCGGCCTTGCCAATTTCGCCAATGACTTGGATCTCCTCGCGTCTCAGCTATCCTTCTCCCCTCCCTGCCGAAAGGATCTGGCTCGGGGGCCGAACGGCCAGAGGTCCCATGCGTGTTCTCGCTTACACCGGTGCTTCCGACTGAACCCTAAGAGGGATCCTGAAGTGAAATACCGACCCCTGTCCGACTTGACTTTCCGCCCAAATGGTCCCCCCGTGCAACTCGACGAACCGCTTGGCAATGCTGAGCCCCAAGCCGCTCCCCCCATACTCCCTGCTAATGGAGCTATCGATCTGACGGAATTCGCCGAAAATGCTCTCCAGCTCGGCGGCTGGGATGCCGATTCCTGTGTCCGCCACCGAAATCTCAACAAGCTCGCTCACGCTCGCTGTTCCAGGTTCCAGGTTCCATGTTCCATGTTGTGAACCCGGAACCCGGAACTCGGAACTCGGAACGATTCTCGCGGTGACGGTGACGGAACCGGCGGGAGGCGTGAACTTGATGGCGTTACCTACGAGGTTCATGAGGACCTGGGTGAGCCGCTTGCTGTCACCGTACGCCGATGGCAAGCCTTCCTCCACCTGGCTGATCAGCTCAAGCTGTTTTTCCGCCGCCAGCGATCGGGTCGAGGAGACGACGGAGCCGATCAACTCCTGTATTGAGTATTTCGACAGGCTCAACTGCATCCGCCCCGCCTCGATCTTGGAGACGTCCAACACGTCGTTGATCAACTTCAGCAGGTGCCGACCGTTCGTGTGGATGTCTTCGATGGACTCTCGCAGGGGCTCCGGAGCCTCGCCGTAGGCCCCATCGATGATCAACTCGGTAAACCCCAAGATGGCGTTCAGCGGTGTCCGCAGCTCATGGCTCATGTTGGCCAGGAACTCCGATTTGTGCCGACTCGCCAGCGCGAGCTGCCGGTTGGCCTCCTCGACCTCGCGGAAGAGCTGAGCGTTTTCGATGGCCACCGCGGCCTGGGAGGCGAAGATGCGGAACAGGTCCAGGCTGGGGGCGATCGGCTTACGGCTCACGGCGTTGTCGGCAGCAAAGACTCCTACGGACCGGCCCCGAGAGATCAGTGGCAAGACAACGAAGTTGCGCGAGCGAAGCACTGCAAGCGCGTGGTACGGGGGCTTGATGCGAAACTCTGGCGGGACTACGGGCAGACCCTCAACGATGATTTCAACCCGATCCCGGTAGGCCTTCGCGAGGGTTGGAACATCGTCGGAGATTGGAACCCGGATCGTCCTTGGAAGTGCAGAGTCAAAACCGGCGGCGGCGGCCATGTCAAAAAAACCTTCCTCCTGATCAGGAAGCCAAACGATTATTCGATCGAGTCCAATGACCTCGTGGACCCCCTTCAGAATCAGATTCAGACGATCTGATAGGGGCAGCGGTTCCTGCATCGACACGCCCAACCGGTACAGTTCTCGCAATTGGGATGTGCGCTCACGGATCCGGTCTTCCAGGCTCCGGTTGAGGTCTCTCAGCTCCCCGGCTACTCGTTCCCTCTCATTGAGGGTTTGTTTCAACGCCTTGGCCATCTCGTTATATGTCTCTGCCAAGGCTCCGATCTCGTCATGAGAGCTCACGGGAATCGTCTGATCAAGCTGCCCCTCGGCCATCCTGGCGGCGGATTCTGTCAGCCTGGTGATCGGCTGCGTGATCCTGCGGGAGAGGGCGTAGGCGGCGAGGGTGCCGACCGCCAGAAACGCGACCGAGAGTATCGCCCACAGCTTGATGAGGTAGGACGAGTTCGCGTCGATATTCCGCAGCGAGAGGCCCACCCTGGTGATCCCGATGACCCTCGTCCGATCATCGCCGGGTCTCCTGCCCGGCGTCGGCATCCCGAAGAACTGCTCCTCAACCAGGCGGACATCGGCCGAGACAATCGGGGCGTAGAATTCCAGAAATGACTCGCCTCCGGCGCTCCTCAGAGTGGTCATGACGGGTTGGCGGTCGGCCAGGATGCGCGCCCGAGTCTCCGCACCGATTGCCTCGGCAATCGTTTCCGAGCCGGGCCCGGTCAAGCCCTTGCCTCCGCTGACCAATCGCCTTCCAGCATCGGTGTACATGAACACGTACGCGACGTCCTCTTCACCGGTAATGCCGCGCAGCGAGGAATTGAGCAGCCGTTCATCCTCGCTGAAGACCCCGAGCTCGCCGCTGGCGGCCAGATCGCTGGCAAGGGCTTTCCCTCGCTTGACAAATTCGCGGCGCAGCAACTGGTTATGCTGGTAGAGCGACATTCCACCAAAAAGGACACACAGCGCGAGGATCATTGGAACAATTGACAACAGGACCTTTGTCCTGAATCTTCTCACTCGCCTCAGTACCATCATCCTATCCTTCAGCGACCCACTATCCCGATGGACCTATCGGATCACCACATCAGCCCGGTCGAGGATCTCCTTCGGGATCTGCAGGCCGAGCTTGCCGGCGGTTTTCAGATTGACGGTCAGCTTCAGCTTCCGCGCCGTCGTGAAGGGGATCTCTTCGGCGCGTCTTCCCGAAAGGATCTCGTTCGCCATCTCACCCGCTTGACTCCCAATATCCACACCACTCCCGAACGAAAGCCCGAACAGGGCACCCATCCTGGCCTGGTTCTCCGAGAGGCCGAGGAGGGCGATCTTATTCCGGAACGCGAAGAGCAGCATATACTGAACCGACTCCGGCGCCAAGACGGTCACATCCGGAAGGATCCAGAGGGCATCGATCTCGCCCTGCATTGCATCGAGCGCGGCGAAGGAGTCTTTGGGAGATACGATGGCCTTTGCGAGCAGCCTGACGCCCTGATCGCGGGCGATCCGCTCAGCCTGCTTGACCAGGAAACCGGTCTTGGAAGGATCGTAAACAGCGCCGATTCTCCTCACATGGGGCGACGTCTTTTTCAGTAAGGCGATCTGCTGCTCAATGGGGACGTTCATGCTGGCCCCGGTGATATTGCGGGGCTCTGGCCCGATCACCGCAGAGGGGTTCAAAACCATAGCGAAGACGACGGGGATATCACGGATCTCTTCGATCACAACCTGCAAGGCCCAGATGCCGATGGCGAAGATGAGGTCGGGCTTGGGTCCGGACTTGAGCCGGGCTAGGAACCTCCTCCCTCTCTGGAGGTCTCCCTCCATGTCATACTCTGATACCTGAGCACGCCCTGCCACGCTCTTGAATCCATCCAGCGCGTCATTGTAGACATCGACATCGGCGCTCTTGAGAGCCACGACGTTCGCAGCCTCTCCAGGCAGCGGCAACGACGCGGCGGCGACCAGAAGCCACACTATCGAGAGCAAGAGGGCAACACGCCCTGTCAGGATTGGCATTCCAGGAGATCCTGAGAGATCAGAAGATGTACTCGATCCCCACTGTGGGGATGAAATCCGCCCGCAGGCCGCTATTCTTGTCGAGCGGGATCTGGACATTCGTGCGGAGAATTAACGATTTGACAGGGTTCCACTTCACCCCAAGCGAGAGATCCACGATGTGATCGCCCGTTCCGGTTCCGTCGGGTTTGGCGCGACCGATGAGGCCAGCGGCGATGGTCAGCTCCGGCAGGACACGCGCGTCGAGGCCGAGGGCATACCTGATGGCGCTCTCCCTGGTGTCCTTGGTATCGATTTCGTACCCCAAGTTGACATGTGGCGTGAACCATTGCGCATACGTCTTGGAGGCGACGAGGATGCCGGTGAGGTTCGTCCCTCCTGTCCCCAGGAGCCGTTCCTCGCTCCCCGTGGGCAGCTTCAATTCAACCAAGAACGCCAGGTCCGGAATGACGTTGTCGTGGCCCCGCAGGAAATTGTATTTCGTTCGAAGGATGATGTCTCCGAGACCCGTCTCTTCGCCTCCCCCGCTCGCGTCGGGCTGACTGGAGTTGGGGCCGAACCGGTGAATCAGGATATCGCCGAACTTCGTGCCGCCGGGATTGCCGAACTGATCAAAAATGGCGGCGTGAGCCGTTGCGATGAGCCGGACATGGGTCACGGGAACGACCAATCCGACATCCCATTCACGGGTGAGGCCGTAGGTCGCGATGAGGGCGAAGATGTCCTCTGTGAGATCAACGTTGAGCCTCGCGCGGATCACGTCGCTCTCAAAGCTGAAGGGACCGCTGGTATCCCGAATGCCGTTTCCGTTGGCGTCGTCGCGTAGAAAGACGAGCTCAAGATCTTTCAGGTTCTTTCCCTGGAGCTTGGTAAAGTTGACTCGAGTGTAGGAGAAGGTGAGGTCGAGTTTCCCCGCGCCAAGGGTCGTGGCGCGCTCCGTGAGCAAGGGACCGAGGCTCTCGGTGGTCCGGACTGGGACTCCTCGCTCGACGTCAAACGTGAAACCGGTCACGGAGGAATTGAAGGAAGGAACGCCGATTGCGGAGGTCAACTGGCTGTTGAGCTGGTCGAGACCTTGGAGGGAAGAAGCCTGGAAACGAGCCTCCTGGCTTGGAAAGGGCAGGGGGAGCGGTTCAACGAGGATCCCTTGACCACCGTAGAGATTCCTGATGGTATTCTTGAGGTCTGCTGCATCCGCAAGCCCGCCAGACCCTGCTGCAAGAAGGATCAGCAAGAGGCAAAGGACGGCTCGGAGGCGCTCGTCCATCGACGTCTCCCGAACCACACCGAAATGGTGATCGCCCGCTTGCCTCATGCCTCTCTCAGAGTGGAGCCAACGTACGTGTGAGACGACGCGTCCGGCAAGAAACCGAGCAAGCGATATCATAGAAGAGAAGGCTGAGTCAAGTCCTTTGTCAGCGCTCCAAGCTCGATAGATGCCCATCAATTAGGCCCTCTTCGCAGCCGGCTGTATCGCTGCTGCGTGGTGAAATCGCTGGACCTTCCGGGGCAATTTCTCTTTACAATCTTCAAGCCCTTATGCTATTTTCGCTGGACAGGAGGAGGGTGAATCCATGTCCGGGCACTCGAAGTGGGCCGGCATCAAACATAAGAAAGCCAAGGTAGATGCGCAGCGGGGGCGCGCGTTTACGAAGGTTATTAGAGAGATCACCGTCGCCGCCAGGGTGGGCGGCGGGGACCCGGCTGGAAATCCTCGCCTTCGCCTCGCTATCGATAAGGCCAAGGCGGTAAACATGCCGCAGGACAACATCCAGCGCGCCATCCAGAAAGGGACTGGTGAGCTTCCGGGGGTCTCCTACGAGGAGTACGTCTACGAAGGCTACGGACCGGGTGGGATCGCCGTCCTGCTGGAGGTTGTGACCGACAACAAGAACCGCACCGCTCCCGAGATCCGGAAGATCTTCGCCAAACACGGGGGAAACCTGGGCGAATCCGGATGCGTCGCGTGGATGTTTGGGAAGCGGGGACTCATCCAGGTGGAAGCAGCCAAGATCGATGAGGATCGATTGTTCGGCGTGGCCCTAGAGGCCGGCGCGGAGGATGTCCGCCGCTCCGAGAATCTGTTCGAGGTCATCACCTCGCCTAAGGATCTCGAACGGATCAAGGCAGTCCTGGAGCGAGAAAAGATCGAGATGGCAACCGGCGAGGTGACGATGCTCCCACAGAGCACCGTGAAGCTTGATGGCAAACAGGCGCAGCAGATGTTGCATTTGATGGAGGAGATGGAAGAGCACGACGACGTCCAGAATGTGTACGCCAACTTTGACATCCCCGAAGAGATCATGGCAGCGATGACCAGCTAGTGCCGTTCCAACTATTTGGCCTCACGACACGATGATGTGTGGGCAACTCAATCGATCTCTGCATAGCGTCATTGTTTTTCCGAAAAGGTTGGAACGGCACTAGGTCGGATCGCCCGATGGTGCCGATGGGAGTCTCGTGCTGGTCTTAGGGGTCGATCCGGGGGCCAGCGCAACCGGCTACGGAATAGTCGCTCGCAGCGACGGGGCGCTGCGAGCTGTCGAGTACGGCAGCATCACCACTTCATCAAGCGATCCATTCCCCTCCCGCCTGCAGCATATCTTCTGCCGCCTCGCCGAGTTGATTCGCCGACATCAACCGGATGTGGCCGCCATCGAAACCCTTGTCTACGCGAAGAATGCGCAAAGCGCGTTCAAGCTCGGCCAGGTGAGAGGGGTTGCCCTCCTGGCCTCTGTCGAGGGCGGGCTCGCCGTCGCTGAGTATACCCCCTTGCAGGTGAAAAGCGCCGTGACGGGGTACGGGGCAGCCGGAAAGAGCCAAGTCCAGCGAATGGTCCAGTCGCTGCTGGAACTGCACGAGCCGCCGCGCTCGATCGATGCTGCCGACGCCCTCGCCGTTGCCATATGCCACCATCACTCAGCCGCATTACGACATCTCATGAGGGGCAGAGGGTGATGATCGCTCAACTCCGTGGGCGCCTGCTGTCCAAGGGTCCAGGGCAGATTGTGGTCGATGTGAACGGCGTCGGCTACCAGGTCTTCATTCCCCTCTCAACGTACTACCAACTCCCGGCGGTCGAACAGGAGGTCGTCCTCTTCGTGTTCACTCATGTCCGTGAGGATGCGATCCACCTGTTTGGCTTTCATGCCCCAGAGGAACGGGCGACCTTCGAACTGCTGACAGGTGTCTCCGGAATCGGACCCCGCCTCGCGGCGAACATCCTGTCAGGGATCTCTGCGGAGGAACTCATCGCAGCCATCCTGGAAGCAGACCTGGCAAGGCTGAAGGCGATCCCCGGCGTGGGGCGGAAGATCGGGGAGCGGGTGATCCTGGAGCTGAAGGACAAGGTCCTGGAGGTGCCTCGCAGGGGCGGGGACGCACCCGGGCGCAAGCCAGGCTCGAAACGCGACCAGGCCCTGGAGGACGTGGTCTCCGCGCTGCTGAACCTGGGGTGCAGCCGCAAGGAAGCCTCGAACGCGGCCGAGGCGGCGAGGGACGGCATGGGCGAGGGGGCAGAGTTTGAGAAGTTGGTCAAGGAGGCCCTGAAACATCTCGCAGAGGGCACGAGGAAGAGGGCATGACGGTGGCGGGCAAACGCAGGGAGAGTGGGCCCGAGCGGGTGACGACGCGGCGGCTTCAGGACGAGGATCAGCAGCTCGAGCAAAGCCTGCGCCCGACGGTCTGGGACGATTATGTCGGCCAGGAGAAGGTCAAGGCGAACCTCCGGGTCTTTATCCAGGGCGCGAGGGCACGAGGGGAGGCATTGGACCATCTCCTCTTCTATGGTCCGCCCGGTCTCGGCAAGACCACCCTTGCCTTTATCGTCGCATCGGAGATGGGTGTGAATATCCGGGTCACCTCCGGGCCGGTGATCGAACGGCAGAAGGACCTCGCGGCGATCCTTTCCAGTCTTCAGGAGCGGGACGTGCTGTTCATCGACGAGATCCACCGGCTCAACCCGCTGGTGGAGGAGAGCCTGTATCCCGCGATGGAGGACTACAAACTGGACCTGATCATCGGTCAGGGCCCCAGCGCACAGGCCTACCCGTTGAAGCTGCCGCGCTTTACGTTGGTCGGCGCCACGACTCGCGCCGGACTTCTGACCTCGCCCCTGCTCAACCGGTTCGGAGTGGTCCAGCGCCTCGATTTCTACGAGGAGGCGGACCTGTTTAAGATCGTGCTCCGGTCGGCGAAGATCCTCGGTGTGTCGATCATCGAGGATGGCGCGTGGGAGATCGCGCGGCGCTCGCGCGGGACGCCCAGGGTCGCCAACCGCCTTCTCCGGCGGGTCAGGGACTTCGCCCAGGTCCTGGGGGATGGTGTCATCACGCGGCAGGCCGCCCAGAGCGCGCTGGAGCGGCTGGAGGTGGACACCAAGGGATTCGATGAGATGGACCGGCGCATCCTCCAGACCATCATCGAGAAGTTCTCCGGTGGGCCGGTGGGGATCGAGACGCTGGCGGTCGCCGTGGGCGAGGAGAAAGAGACGATCGAAGACGTCTACGAGCCGTTCTTGATCCAACTCGGCTATTTGGCCAGGACCCCCAGGGGCCGCACCGTCACGCGCCTGGCCTTCGAACACTTTAGAGTGTCCCCTCCGGCCGGGTTACAGGGGGAGCTGTGGCGAGGGTAATTGCGAAGCAGTTGACCATGTAACGATCCGCGGAGCACCGAAGAGGTGGACTCATTCGCCAAGCTGTTGATCCTATTCGGGCTTATTCTTGCCGCCGTGGGGGGACTCATGCTGTTCATCGGAAAGGTCCCGTACATCGGGAAACTGCCCGGAGACATCTATGTCCAGCGAAAGAACTTCTCGTTCTACTTCCCTTTGACGACCTCGATTCTGTTGAGCATCGTTCTCACGCTGCTTTTTTCGCTCTTCAGTCGGCGTTGAACAGCGCCGACGCCGTTCGGAGATATCGCCCGCCATGGCCATTCCGCTCCGCGTAAGCGATTTTGATTACGCCCTTCCAACCGATCTGATCGCCCAGGTCCCGGCTCCCGAGCGCGATCGCTCGCGTCTCCTGGTCCTCGAGCGTGAGGCTGGCGTCCTGGGGCACCGAACCTTCCGCGATCTTGCGGAGTATCTCGTCCGAGGAGACCTTCTCGTCATCAACGAGGTGAAGGTGTTCCCCGCCAGGCTCTTCGGTCGTTCAGAGCGCCGACATGCCGTTGAGGTCCTGCTGATCCAGGAGATCGAAGGAGGCTCCTGGGACGCCCTCGCCAGGCCCTCCAGAAAGGTCCAGGCCGGCGACCGACTGCTCCTGGCCGACGGGAGGATCAAGGCCGACGTGCTGGAGAAGCGGGGAGACGGACGCCACCTCCTCCGGGTTGCCTGTGATGGAACGCTGTCCAGTATCGTGTGGCGATTCGGGCAGATGCCGCTTCCGCCATATATTAAACGAGAGCGTTCACGGTTCACGGTTCACGGTTCAGAGACAAACCACAAATCTCCACTAGCCTGTCAACCTTCAACCGTCAACCGTCAACCCTTGGACTTTGAGCGGTATCAGAC
>JACPQX010000159.1 GCA_016190255.1 Candidatus Methylomirabilis oxygeniifera
GGAGTGTCCGAAGCAATCCCACCGTTCTTCGCAGCCCCAAGAACGGAGAGATTGCCGCGCTCCCGTTGGTCGCTCGCAATGACCGCTCAACGCAAGTTCCCCAGTTTGCCATCATGTGAATCGAAATTAGGACAGTACCTGCCACGTCCGCGGGCCTCTGAGTCAGAGAAGTTGGACGATCAGCTCATTGGCCACTAGAAGCCCCCGCTCCGTGATGTGCAGCCGGCCCTCCCGCAGATCGAGTAGTCCGCCCTCCAACAGGCGCACCACCTGATCGGAGGCGCTCAGGTCATCAATGCCGAGCGTTTCTTTGAACGTCTGTAGGTCCAGTCCGGCTCGCAACCGAAGCCCCAGCATCAGGCGCTCGGAACGCAAGGCCTCATGGGAGAGCTGCTCGCCGCCCGCCACGGCTGTCCCCCGCTCTCGGATGCCGCGCACATAGCTGGCTGGAAGCAACTCGTTGTAAAACCGCCGCCCACCCAGGAATGAATAGGCCCCAGCCCCCAGGCCAAGATACTCCTGGTGTTCCCAGTAGACCAGGTTGTGGCGACAGCGGAACCCGGGGCGTGCGAAATTTGAGATCTCGTACTGTTCGAAGCCGGCGCCCTGAAGCAGTTCTATCGTCATCTGGTACATCGCCGCCTCAGTCTCTTCATCGGGCAGTTCAAGGGCGCCTGTGCGGTGCTCGTGGTGCAGCCGCGTCCCCTCCTCGAGGATCAGTCCGTAGGCGGAGAGGTGTTCGGGATTCAAGCGGATGGCCCAGCGCAGCGACTCCTCCCAGTCCTCCAGCCTTTGATCGGGTAGCCCGAACATGAGGTCCAGGTTGATGTTGGTGAAACCGGCCTCACGAGCCAGCCAGAAGGCATGTTCGGCCTCACGTGCCGCATGCGCCCGACCGATCCGCTGAAGGAGTCTGTCCTGGACCGCCTGAACGCCGAAACTGAGACGGTTGATCCCAGCCTCCTTCATTGCCCGCAGCTTCGGGAGATCCACCGTTCCCGGATTTGCCTCAAGGCTGATCTCCGCCCCCTCCTCGAGGAGGAACGCCGCTCGGCAGTGATCGAGTATTCCGACGATCTGTGAGGCCGGGAGGATCGAGGGGGTTCCGCCGCCGAAGAGGACGGAGCAGATCCGCCGGCTGCAGATAACTTGCCTGGCGGCCCATAGATCGATCTCCAGGGAAAGTCCCTGCAGATATTGCTCCGCCTGGAGCGCATCAAACAGGTAGGTGTTGAAATCGCAGTAAGAACAGCGCGAGGCGCAGTAGGGGATGTGAATGTATAGGCCCAGCGGTGCGGGGTGCGGGGTGCGGGGTGCGCCAATGACACCTAATTCTGAACTCTGAACTATGAACTCTGAACTATGAACTGTATTCATCGGATCACCATCCCGATCCGTGCCCAACGCGGTCGGAATCGCTCTCGATCCCAGGACCAATAGAGGATGAAGGCCTTCCCTCTGATTTTCTTGATGTCCAGAAAGCCCCAGAACCGGCTGTCCATGCTGTAGTCTCGGTTATCCCCCATCATGAAGAGCTGTCCCGTCGGGACCTTGACGGGGCCAAAGTTATCCCGAGGAGAGTGCGGATTCTCCTGCATTGAAGGATCCTGGTGGACCGCGTAGGGCTCCTGGACCGGCTTGTCGTTGACATACACCTGCTTTCCCCGGACCTCCACCTTGTCACCCGGCAGCGCGATGACCCGCTTGATGAAATCCCTCCCCTCATCCTGGGGGAACTTGAAAACGATGACATCTCCCCGCTGCGGATCGGTGAACCAGTAGAGGAACTTATTGACCAGGAGATGATCGCCGATCTGCAGGGTATGCAGCATCGATCCCGAAGGGATCTTAAACGCCTGAACCACAAAGGTCCTGATCACCAGCGCCAGAACAATAGCGATGATGAATGCCTCTGCGTACTGGCGGACGACCGACTTCTCCCGCGCCTTCCGCTCCGGGATGGGAGGCTGTGGGCGCTCTTCCGTCTGGGCTTCCGTCATCTGTTTCGTCATGGAGTTTACACCTTCAGAACAGCCATAAAGGCCTCTTGCGGAATCTCGACCCGCCCCACCTGCTTCATCCGTCGCTTCCCCTCCTTCTGCCGCTCCAGCAGCTTCCGCTTCCGGGTGATATCCCCGCCGTAGCACTTTGCGGTCACGTTCTTGCGCAACGGCCGCACGCTCTCCCTGGCGATGATTTTGCCGCCGATGGCCGCCTGGATCACCACCTCGAAGAGCTGGCGAGGGATCAGCTCCCGCATCCGCTCCACCAGAATCCGGCCTCTCAGATAGGACTGTTCCTTCGGAACGATTGAGGAGAGCGCATCAACCGGCTCATTGTTCACCAGGATATCCAGCTTCGCCAGGCGCCCCTCCCGATAGTCCAGGAAGTCGTAGTCCAGGGAGGCATAGCCGCGGGTCGCTGACTTCAGCCGGTCGTAGAAATCCATGACGATCTCGTTCAGAGGGAGATCGTAGGTGATCAGGACCCGACCGCCCTCCAGGTACTCCACCCCCCGTTGGACCCCTCGCTTCTCCTGGCAGAGCCCGAAGATCTGGCCCACGTACTCGCCCGGGGCCATGATGGAGGCCTTGATGTACGGCTCCTCAATGCGCACGAGCTGCTGCGGGGAGGGAAGGTGGCTGGGGTTCTGCACGTCAACCACCGTCCCATCGCTCTTTGTCACTCGGTAGACCACGGTCGGGGCCGTGGTGATCAGGGTGAGGCCGAACTCCCGCTCCAGCCGCTCCTGGATGATCTCCATGTGAAGCAACCCAAGGAATCCACACCGGAACCCGAAGCCGAGGGCCAGCGACGTCTCCGGCTCAAAGGTAAAGGAAGAATCGTTGAGGCGGAGTTTCTCGAGCGCCTCCTTCAATTCCAGGTACTGCTCGCTCTCGGTCGGATACAGGCCGGCAAAGACCATGGGCCGGACGTCCTTGAAGCCAGGAAAGGGCTTGGCGGTGGGCCGTTCTTCGGCGGTAACGGTGTCGCCCACCCTGGTCTGGCGCACATCCTTGATCCCGGCGATGATGTAGCCGACGTCTCCGGCCGACAGGAGTTCCGCCGGCCGCATCTGGGGGGCGAAGACCCCTACCTGCGCAACCTCGAAGGCAGCCCCGGTGGACATCAGGAGGATCCGCATTCCCGGGAACACCTGCCCATCGTACAACCGGACATAGACAATCACCCCTTGATACGGATCGAACGAGGAGTCGAAGATGAGGGCCTTCAGGGGAGCGTGGGGGGACCCCTTGGGAGGCGGGATACGTTTGATCACGGCCTCGAGCAGCTCCTGGGTCCCGATCCCCTGCTTGGCGCTGCACAGAATCGCCTCCGACGCGTCAATGGCCAGGATCTCCTCTATCTGTCGCTTCACCCGGCCGATGTCCGCATTGGTCAAGTCGATCTTGTTAATGACGGGCACGATGGCCAGCTCATGCTCCATGGCGAGGTGAGCATTGGCGAGCGTCTGCGCCTCCACCCCCTGAACGGCATCGATCACAAGCAGCGCGCCCTCACAGGCGGAGAGACTCCGGGAGACCTCGTAGCTGAAGTCCACATGGCCGGGCGTGTCGATGAGATTCAGGATATAGTCCTGTCCCCCCTGCGGCTTGTACCGCAGGCGAACGGCCTTCGCCTTGATGGTGATCCCGCGTTCCCTCTCCAACTCCATCTGGTCCAGGACCTGGGCTTCCATCTGGCGCGGCGGGAGGGCGCCTGTCTCCTCCAGGATTCGATCGGCCAGCGTGGATTTGCCATGGTCTATGTGGGCGATAATGGAGAAGTTACGGATCTGATTCAGCTCGGTCGTCATGATATAAGCCTTCAGCTCTCAGCCATCAGCGTCCAGCAAAAACGCTGACTGCTGAATGCTGATTGCTGAGGGGCTCGGAGGCAAGCGGGCAGGCCGGAGATCACCAGTCTCGATCCCGGACGAAATCGACCATCGACACCAGGGAACGCTTGGCGGCAGAATCCGGAAAGATGACGAGGGACGCCTTGGCTTGGTCCAGATAGGTGCGGACCCGCTCCATGGTGGCCGCGACGGCGCCATGCCGCTCCACCATCTCTTTTACCTCTGCCAGCTCGGCCTCTCCGATCGACTCCTTCGCGGCCAGCTCCCTGAGCCTTTTCCGATCGGCGTCCGAGCCCGCCCGCAGGACGTGGAACACCGGGAAGGTCACCTTGCCCTCCTTGAAATCGTTCCCCACCGGTTTGCCCAGCCGGTCCTCCTTGGCCGCGAAGTCCAGCGCGTCATCAACCAACTGAAACCCAACCCCCAGATTCAACCCGAACTCCGTCAATGCAGCCACCGCTTCCGCCGGGGCTGCGGCGATCAGGGCGCCGGCCTTACAGGCGGCAGACATCAGGGTACCCGTCTTCGACACGATGATCTCCAGGTACTCGTCGTAGGTCAGATCGAGGTCGCCGGCCCTTTGCACCTCTCCCACCTCGCCTTCGGTCATGCGGACCGTGGCGTCGGCGAAGGCCTGCATGACCGAAACGTCACCATCCGCCACCAGGATCTGAAGTGACCTGGCGTACAAAAAATCGCCCGCCAGGACCGAGACTTGGGGACCCCAGATGCGATTGACCGATGGCAGCCCTCGGCGTTTGTCGGCGTTGTCGATGATATCGTCGTGGATCAGCGTGGCGGCGTGCATATACTCAGCCACGACGGCGAGCGCGATATTCCGTGAACCGCCGCGATAGCCGCAGAGCTTCGCCGAGAGGAGCAGGAGCGTGGGTCGGATCCTCTTGCCGCCGCTCTTCAGCACGTACCGTGTGATATCGGCGATCAACTCGACCTTGCCGCCGATCTCGTGGAACAGCCGCTCTTCGACCTGGGCCAGCTCGTCGATTACGGGGAGGAGGATTTTCTCGACGATCACACGGGCTCCCCTACGTCGGCCGGTAAGCATCGGGGCATGATGTCGCTTCTCCACAGAGGTCGCAGCGAGTGGCGCGACGACCTATTGCTGAACAGTTGCTCGCCCGCACCGATCTCGTCACTGGGACGACTAGAGTATAGGACATATCTCCCCCGCCTGTCCAAGGGGAAAATATCCGGCACCCCTCGTAATTGACTCTCTGCGGAGGCTCTGGCGATGATAAAAAGCCGGCGCGCAGAGGCGCCAAGCTCCCGAAACTTGGCCTGTTCGCACTTCCTCACCTTGATCACCTGCCGACGTGCGTAGAAGACCAGGCTGGGCGCGTTCAGATCGTATGACACCAGCAAGTCATCAGGGCCGAGGTGTCGTGCCGCAGCCTCTGCGAAGTCTCGTAAGGGCCTCTGTTGACTCTCCTGAATGGGCGGGACCACGAAGTGGACAGCCAACAGGATGTTCAGCACCATCATCGCTGCCAGCGCGGCGAGCGTCAGGTTGCCCCGCCCCCTCCGCCTGGCCAGCACCGCAAGGAGGGGACCGATCAGGAAGACAGCGGCAAGGACGTATGGCACGGCGCCCAGGTGGATGGGAGGGCGGAGGGCGCCGGTTACAAGTGGCGCCGCGCAGAGGCCGATCGCGAGCGGTCCGGCGATCCCAGCAATGACCCAGTCAAATGCCCTTCCCCCGCGCTCCGCTCTTCCCCACTCCCCGAGGAGGCCTTCCCCCTCGGCTCCAGCGAGCAGCGAAAGCGCGGGAAAGGAGGGAAAGATGTAGGAAGGGAGTTTCGTTCCGGAAAGGGAGAAAAAAACAAAGACTACGCCGAACCACATCCATGCAAAGAGCACCAGTTCCTCCCGCAACGTGAGTTCACCGCGAAGCCTTGTCCTGGTGCCCCAGAGATCGCCGAGGGCTTTCGGCAATATTCCACTCCACGGGAAAAAGGCCAGGACGACGACCGGCAGGAAGTAATAGGGTGCCCCGGTGTTTCCCGATACGACACCCGCATACCGGACCAAGTGATGTTTCACGAAGAATCCTATGAAGAAGTCCCAACCGTTCTCTCGGAGGACTGCAAGGTACCAGGGAAGAGCGATGACGGAGAAGAGTCCGAGTCCGGCGAGCGGTCGCAACCTGACCAGTGCTGTCCTGAGCCTCCCCCGGACGACGAGGAAGAGGCCGATGATCAAAAGGGGGAGGAGCAGACCGATAGGACCCTTGGTGAGGACCGAAAGCGCCATGGTCAGGTACGCGACTCGAAGATATCCAAGGCGAGCCGTGCCAGTGGCGCGATAGGCCGCGAAGAATGAAAAAAGCGTCCAGGTCATGAAAAAGACGAGGGTCATGTCGGTGACCGCCACGCGCGCCAAGATGGCGGTCCCGATGTTTGTCGTGAAGGCTAATGCGGCAATGAAGGCGCCTCGGGGTCCAAGCGCCCGTCGTCCGAACAGGTAGATTGACAGCACAAGTCCGGTCGCGAACGCGGCAGACCAGAAGCGGGCGGCAAACTCCCCGATCCCGAAGCTCTTATAGGCCAAAGCCATCAGCCAGTAGAACAGGATCGGTTTATCGAAACGCGGCTCGAAATTGAAATAGGGCGTGAGCCAGTCGCCCGAGAGGAGCATTTCCCTCGTGACTTCCGCGAAGGCGGGCTCATCGGCGTCGAAAAGGGAAAGAGAACCCAGACGATAAAAGAATAGGATCAGGCTGAGAAGGATAAGGAAGACGGCGACACTGCGCTGCCGTCCGCTCCATCCGCCGACGGGAACTGTCGCGACCTTAACCTCTCGCATTCTCGAGCGGAAGAGCGGCAAGCCGACGGACAATCCAGCCGGCGAAAAGCCCGAGAGCCGCCCCGGCTACGATGTCCGAAGGGAAATGGCTGGCAAGATACACCCGAGAAAGAGCCACCAACGTCGCCAGCGCGTAAAAGAGAGGCGACCATTTGGGGTAGGTCTGCGAAAGGACGTATGCCAGGGCGAAGGCAGTCACGGAGTGTCCAGAAGGGAAGGACTTCAGCCATGAGCCCTTGCCCAGGCACGGAGAGCTGATGAAGAACTGCCCGGCCCCTTCTGCCAAGGGGCGGGAGCGGCAGAACAGGTGCTTGGGTATCTGTACCGAGAGGCCGCCGAGGATCACCGCGACCAGCCCGAGCCGGCCTGCGCTCACCTCCCGAGGCCGGTGAAGGAGCAGGCCGGCAGCCATAATGACGGCAGCCACAAGGGCATTCACGAGGCCGTCGCCTGCAGAGCTGACCCATGTGGCAACTAGAAGCCCCCAGGGCCCTTGTACCGACAAGACGAAGTTCCTGACGGAGCCATCCAGGAACAGGATGAGAAGCGGTACGAGGGCAAGTAATCCAAGGATATACGCAAGGTTCCCAGCCCCGGGCAGTCGGACAGCACCCCTCGTGGTGGGCGATCGATCTGGCAACCCCAACCCCCTGTTTCCTGATTTGTGCTGAAGTGCAGGGAGAATAGCACGGAGGGAAAAACGAGACAAGCGATTTAGATAGAATGCTGCTTGACACTGCACGAAACGCCCCATAAAATTGCGTGCAACATTGAAGAGTTGTTCTGGCAGGCCGCGTCCTCTCCTCCTTACCCGAACGCCGGAACGCCTTGCACATGAATTTGGCTTCGTGCGGGGCTTTTTTTTTGCGGCCGGTTTGCAACCTGCATGGGCCCTATGACGCGGCCGAAACATCCTGGCACCGAGGCGTAGCGATGCAAGGAAGCGCGGTTCTGTGGTGCGGGGGTATTGCGATCCTCTCCCTCATGTCCCTGCTTGCCGGTCAGACCGAAAGAGCACTGGCCGCCGAGGGGGGAGGCGGTCCGTCCGCACGGCAAGAGCAGGCGATCGAGTTGTCGCCGGTGGTGGTGACGGCCACGCGCGGGGAACGGCCAAACTTCGACCTGCCCAACGCCGTGACGATCGTCGATCGGGAACATGTCGAGCGGCAAACACCCACCGTCCTTCCCGACCTGTTGCGAGGCGAGGCCGGGATCTTCATCCAGCAAACCACCCCCGGCCAGGCGGCTCCCATCATTCGAGGCTTAATCGGAAGCTCGATTCTCATGCTTGTGGACGGGATGCGCCTGAATACCGCCTTTTTCCGCTCCGCGCCCAACCAGTATTTTGCGCTGGTGGACCCCTACAACGTGGACCGGCTCGAGGCGGTTCGGGGGGCGGGCTCGACCCTGTACGGAAGCGACGCCATGGGCGGTGTGCTTAATGTGATCACCCCGATTCCCCGGGTTACCACTGATCAGTGGCAACTGCACGGCAAGGCGCTGGGGCAATTCAGCAGCGCCGATACCTCTTGGGTCAACCGGTTGTCGCTACAGGGGGGCCGATCAGGGATCGCGATGAGCGGGGGATTCACGTACCAGGACCACAACGACCTCCGCGGAGGAGGGGAGATCGGCGTCCAGCGTCCCTCCGGCTACGAGGTGTATGCCGGCGATGGCACGATCTTCCTCGAGCGCGGAGACCAGGATCTGCTGTTCAGCGTTCAGTACCTGCAACAGCCGAAGACCCCGAGGTTCGACGAGTTGGTGCCAGGCTTTCGTCAATCCCAGCCCAGCTCGGCTGTCTTCTTCTTTGAGCCGAACGACCGCCTGTTTGCCCACGGCCGATATCGGCTCAGGAACCCGCTGCCATTTGTGGACGGGCTGGAGTTTCACGTGGCGTTCCAGGAGATCAACGACGACCGGAGGAACAGGGATTTTGGCGGCACGAGGGAGGACCGGGAACGGAATCGGGACCGGCTGATCGGGCTGACGCTGCAGCTCACCTCACGGTGGAGGGAGTGGATGACCTTCACCTATGGCGGCGAGATCTATCTGGATGAGGTCAGCAGCAGCCGGGTCGGCACCAATATCGATACCGGGGCAACCTCCGCACGACAGAGCCGCTTCGCTGATGGCTCGACCCTCAATAGTTTCGGTGTGTACGTCCAGGATGAGATCCGACTCCATCCACGCCTGACCGCGATCCTGGGGGCGCGTTTCAGTCATTTCGACGTCGATATTCCCAAGGCGGACCGCGGCGAGGGCGCCGAGGCCCACCTCGGCACGAGCGATCTCACCGGCAGCGTCGGCCTCGTCTACCACGTGACGCCGGCGGTCAACCTCGTGACGAACTTCGGCCGTGGATTCCGGGTGCCAAATGTGTTCGACCTGTCCACGCTCGGCCCGCGGCCCGGGAATCGTTTCAATATTCCGAATCCCGACTTAAGCACGGAGGAGGTGTTCACGGTCGATGTCGGCGTGAAGGTCAAGCTGCCCCGCTTCGCAGGGGAGGTGTTCGGTTTCTACTCGGATTTCCGGGACAAGATCGAGGACTCCCTGACGGGCGACTGCTTTCGCGACGGGGTCGGCATCGTCCCTCCGGCGCAGTGCCAGCCGACCGACAGACTGGTCGTTCAGAGCCAGAACCTCAACACGGTGATACTGTACGGGGTGGAGGTGGGCGGGCGGCTTCAGATGCTGGACAACCTTGAGGCCTACGGCACTCTCAACTACACCCGGGCAGAGGAGAAGTTCCGTGATGGCAGGACTCTGCCGGCGGATCGGATCCCCCCCCTCAACGGGCAGCTCGGCCTCTTCTACCGTCCGATGCCCCGCCTCTGGGTCGAGCCGTTCGTCAGGTTCGCCGCCACCCAAGACCGACTGAGCGATCGTGACCTGATCGACCCCCGCATCAACCCGAGAGGCACGCCCGGCTCGGTCACGGCCAACGTCCGCCTCGGCTGGGAGATCAGCGAGCGCTTCCGCGCCCGCCTTGCGGTAGAGAACGTGTTTGATCAACCCTACCGAGAGCACGGCTCCGGGATCGACGCGCCCGGCATCAATGCGATGGTCTCTCTCGAGGCGAGGTTCTAATACAAATGCATTAAGTGCGGTGTCATTGCGAAGGAGCGAAGCGACTGAAGCAATCTCAAAAAGGTGAGTTTGCCACCCCTTCACTTCACTCAGGGCTTCGGCTTATTTGGTCGCTCGCAAAGACGATGTAACAACACGTAATGCGATTGCTATAATACTTGGACATCACGTAACGCGTCACCTGGAGACCGCAAGTTCTTTCCTACATCATCGATGGATCGCGATCAGCGTCGCCCGTCATTGTGAGGCGCGGCCGTGCCCGGGCCGAAGCAATCTGACGCGCAGTGTCATTGCGAGCCGGAGGCGACGCAATCCCAGAGCTCCGATGGCGAGACAGTATTGCATCTACATAATGACTAACAAGCGAAATACTACCCTATACACGGGCGTGACCAGGGACTTGAAGAAAAGAGTTCATGAGCACAAGTGCAAATTGGTCGAGGGTTTTACCAAACGATATAACCTTACGAAGCTTGTGTACTACGAGGTGTTCGAGGAGATAGAGGAAGCCATTATGCGGGAGAAGCAACTTAAGGCTGGGCCAAGGCACAAAAAGGTACAACTGATCGATGGGTTCAATGAAGAATGGAGAGATCTATATGAAGAACTGTAGATGGCTTCGAGCCGCTGGCTCACCCATGGGCATGAAAGTCCTTCATGCTCCTGTCATTGCGAGCACCCGGCGGGTGCGCGGCAATCCCACCGTACTTGTCCTGAAGGACACTGGGATTGCTTCGGTCGCGTTGCTCCCTCGCAATGACCCCGGACTTTAGGAACAATGACTGAACCCTGCAAAGAGGGATGAGACTGGCAGGAATGATCGACGGTTGGGGGGGTGGACGGAATTCAACGCTTGTCGAGCTTCAAGAGATCGTTCGGGGAAAAGCCTGACCCTTCCGTAATCTTCGCGATTGCCGCGTCGGACCCGAAAAAGTCGGTGATCCGAACCTTTCCCTTCGAATCTCCAAGGTCGAGGCCGACGAACAGCTTCGTGGCGGGGTGATAAATCTCCTGGCCATCGCTCTTGAAGACCCGGAGGAGATCACCCTCCTGGAGGCCGGAGCGACGGCCGGCATTGATCCGAACCCGTCCATCCTCGATGGAGAGGACGCGCGCGCTCCACTCATATTCGACCGCCTTCTTGAGGATGGCGCTGGACAGTTGATCCGATGCCTGCTTGAGCGCCTCCACCCTGGCCAACGCCTCCTGCGACCCGGAGCCCGCCTGCGCCCCCTTGGCCGACAACAGGCTGAGCGCGTGGCCGGTGACCCCCTCCCGGATCTCACCCTTCAGGACGACCTGGGCCTGCACCTGGCCTCGTCGATCCCAGTCGCTGTTGACAGTGGCCTCGTCGAGGAAGATGACGAGCTGGGTTCCCAGATCCCGTTCCAGCAGTGTGGATATCTGCTTGGCGTTCGCGGCCGAGGGGCGAATCCCATGGTCCCGGAGCGCGCGATCGACCAACGGAGGCTCCACCAGGATCAACCGGGTGTCCTTCTCGAGGGCCGACGCCACAATCTCCAGCGGGATCCGACCGAACCCCTTCGGATTCGGGGCCTCGGGCTCGAACGCGACCATGGCGACCCGGTTCACGGGGGTTCGCCCGTTTGCCGAGATGATCTTTGTCCGAGCGACCCCCGCTGCGGGGGCCGCGGCCGGCGCGCCGCCTGCTGCAAGCTCGGCCTCGAGCTTGGCGATTCGCTCCTCCAGGCCCTTCCGCTTCTGCTCCTCTTCCTTCGATTTGCTAAATAGCCAGCCAAAACCCAGGTCGAACGTGCCCCCCGGATCCCGCTGGCGGAAGTAGTCGCCGGAAACCAGGAAGGGCGAGCGTGTAACCTTCTCTTCCCATTCCTTCTGGCTCTCAGTGAGCGGATTCTCCGTTTTCTTGTCTTTCTCTTCCGTCTTTCCAGTGGGATCGGCCTTCTCGGCCTTGGCTGACTGAGATGTCGCCGCCGAGGCCGCCTGTTCCTTGGAAGAGGCCGGCGCCTTGCTCTTTTCAGCCTTCTGGTCCTCTCCCTGGGCGAACCAGACCCGGTTCCATAGAGAGCACCCTGACAGGCAGAGGGCCGCCATCAGTAGGAGGGACAGGGTGAACCGCCGCGATTTCATGTGCACTCAGCACTCCAAGACTCTTGCGCGTCATTGCGAGGGAGCGAAGCGATCGAAGCAATCTGACTTGAAAGGCCTGCCCTGAGCCGAGTCGAAGGGCCATTCCGAGCACATTCGCTTCGCTCAGTGTAAACTCCGCGAGGAATCCCGGAGATTGCCACGGCTCCGCCTCGCAATGACACTGCGTGTCGGTTTGCTTCGCCTTCGGCTCGCAATGACAACCCTTCGGCCTGCAAGCAAGAACCCCCTCCCGAGTTGCTGGGAGGGGGTTCTGGTTGACGTGTCTAGATCGTTCCTAGAAGTTCCAGAGCAACTCGAGGGCCAATCGAATGGCTGTATCATCCGTTGCGACGCCGCTCAACTGCTGGGTAATCTGCTTGATCGCATCGCCGGTGGGGAAGATGAACGAGAATTGGCCCTTCACGACCATGTTCTTGTCCAGCCACCAGGAGATCTCGTTGTCCCACGCCACGCCGATGCCGTGGTCCGTGATCTTGTTCACGTCACCGGCGCCGCATTGGCCAGCGGCGTTTACGTTCTGAACACAGAGATCCTCATTGTAACGCATGTAATAGCCGTTGGTCCGATAGCTCCAGTTCTTGATCGGATCGATGGTGATGCCGCCGCCGACGAGCAGCAGGCCGGGGTTGTCACCACGGCCGGTCCCCACCAGGCCGCCCACCCCAAGCGTTCCGTTCTGGTTCCCGCGCTGATCCGGAAGGAAGCTGTACAGGATCGTTCCGATCACGGGGTTGGTATCGCCAAGGATCGTGTTTTCACCTCCGAACGAGGGGATGAACCGCTGGAAGTTCTTCCCGACGTATCCTTCCAACTTGTCGTCGTTCGGATTATCGTCGCCCTGGGTCCAGAGGACGCCGACGTGAGGGATGAACCGGAAACCGAACCACGGGGTCATGTCATAGGCGATATCGCCAAAGAACGCATTCGAGTCGATGTCATAGTTGCCGTTCGTCACCGATGCGTTGTTGACCCCCATCTTCTCCGCATCGCCGAACATGTGGGCATACTGGGCGGCGATCTTGAAGCCGGCGATGCTCGCGGTGAAGATCGGGCTGATGAAGTGGGCATTCACCTCTTGGCAGGTAGGCGCGACGCAGTTGTCAGTGGTTGGAAAGTTGCCCCGGACCTTCTGGTCGTTTAACGCATAGATCAGCCCGATTTTCGTATCCTTGAACAGCGTGAAGTTGACCCGGGCGGAATAGATGTCGCGGTCGTTGTCAAACCCGGTGTTCGTGATGGTAGCGGCCGGGATGCTGTTTGCGGTGATCCTGCGGTTCGACTCGATCACCTTGTGATAGCCGAGCTTCCAGTCGATGTTGGCCACGCCCCCGACTATGGAGAAACCGGGATCGTCATCGGTATATACCAGTGATCCGCCGTCCAGGTCCACCGTATAGACGTCCCAACCGGCGTTGAAGCGGGAGAAAATCCAGGGAAGCTTGACACTCGCATTGAGCCGCTCAACGCCGAACGCGGCGAAGTCGCCCTGTGTCGCCCGGACGCGGTCAACCGCGCGGGAGGAGAGGGCGTCGTCGAACTCCAGCGCAAAGTAGACATCCCAGATGTCGCCCTTGGCGAAGTTGAAGTAGAGGCGGTCCTCGGACCGGATGTAGCCTTGGCCCACAGTTGAGGCCTCGTTGACGTGAACGCTGAACGCTCCGTTCCCAGTCCTGTCCCTAATGCCGAAGTCCCAGTCCTTCTCGTAGGTCGGGATCATCCTGACTTGAGCCCCGAACCGGGCGGTGATGTCGCCATCGGTCTTGATCACGACGCTTCCCGGTCCGGCATACGCAACAGCCGAGAGCCCCATCACCAGCATGAGGCTGAGCACTGCTAACGCTAGGCGCTTCATCCCTTCACCTCCCCGTTAAGATGCCGTGCACGGTCTGCTTGCTCGTCTGCGTCATTCAGGGACTACCCAACAATTGGGGCCCCGGTAGCACTCCTCTTGCCTTTTGTGCCTGTTCGTATCACACCCCCCCTTTCGATCGATTCCGTCTGCCAGGCCCTCTGCACTGTCTTGGGCGAGGGCTACAGGCGAATAAGGAAAAAGACGGCAAAGCCACACATTATCTGAACTTGTAGGCGGCACCTTATCACCGCCTCACGAGCCTTGTCAAGGAATTTTTTCCCATCTCGAGGTTCATAGTTCCTATTTCTATAGTTCATAGCCAATGCAGTCGTTGAGTCTCGTCTTGCCCTCACCTCGGACCTCGCGGTTCGCACCTGCTACGGGCGCAGCAAGCAGCGCCCCTACAACGCTTCGCCACCCCGCACCATCAACATGGAACCCGGCTAGAAATTCCACAGCAACTCCAAAGCAAGGCGTATGGCGGTCTCGTCCACTGCCTGGCCGACCGACCGTTGGGTGACATCTCTGACTGCGTCTCCGGGGAACAGGAAGGAGAACTGCCCCTTGACGACCATATTCTTGTCCAGGAACACCATCACCTCGTTATCCCACCCGATGCCGATCTCTCGGTGTGCAATGAATCCCGAGTTCGGGTTCGCGTTGGGGCATGCAGCGGGCGCGCTGAGGGCCGGGACCTCCCCGAAATTGACACAGGGCTTTTCGCTATACCGGAGGTAGTAGGCGTTGGTCCGATAGACCGCGTTCTTCAACGGAGCCACGGTGATCCCGCCTCCGACCACCAGGAGGCCGGGGCTGTCGCCGCGGTCGTTGCTGAGTAGGCCGCCGGTACCGAGGCCCGAGTGCTGGTTTCCGCGAAGGTTCGGGAGGAAGGAATACAGGTTGGTCCCAACCACCAGGTTGAAATCCCCCAGGATCGTATTCTCGCCACCGAAGACCGGGGTGAATCGCTGGCCGCTCACGTTGGCCGCGTAGCCCTTCAGCTTGTTATCGGTCGGATCGTCGTCGCCCGAAGCCCAGATCACCGCGACGTGTGGGATCAGACGGAATCCGGCCCAGGGGGTCAGGTCATAAGCGAGATCGGCAAGGACGGCATGCGCTTCGATGTCGTAATTGGCATTATTAGTGTCTGTCACGGCAACATTCGTGATGCCGGTCTTCTTAGCTTCACCGAATTGATAGACATACTGCCCGGTAAACTTGAACCCGGCGAGGTCGGCGATCAGAATCGGGCCGATATGGTGGCTGTCCACCTCCGGGCAGGGATTGCCGATACTCGATAGCGGAGGCGGGAGGGGCCGGCACGGATCGCCGGTCGGAAGACCGAACCGGATGGCCAGACGGTCATAGGTGTAGAGTAGGCCGAGCTTCAGGCCCTTCAAGGGCGTGTAGTTGATCCGGGCGGAATAGATGTCGCGGTCGTTGTCATATCCGGTGTTCGTGATTGTAACGGCAGGGATGCTGTTTGCGACGATCCTGCGGTTGGCGTCATCCTTCCTGTGATACCCAAACTGCCAATCAAGGTTGGCAACCCCTCCCTTCAGCCAGAAGCCGGGGTCATCGTCGCCGTAGACCAGCAAGGCTGTGTCAAGGTCCACCGCGTAGATATCCCAGCCGGCGTGGAATCGAGAAAAAATCCAGGGGAGTTTTATGCTGGCATTGAGGCGCTCAAGGCCGAACGAGCCGAAATCACCCTGGGTGGCCCGCACGCGGTCCACTGTGCGGGAAGAGAGGACGTCGTCAAATTCCAGGGCCATGTAGACGTCCCAGAGGTCACCCTTGGCAAAGCTAAAGTAGAGGCGGTCTTCTGACCGTATGTACCCGCAGCAGACGACCCCGCCCTCGGTCAGATGGTTGCGAAACACCCCGCCCAAGGGGTTCGTTTGGCCAAAGACCGTCTTGTCCTTGATCCCGAAGTCCCAGTTCTGCTCGTAGACGGGGACGACACGGACCTGGCCTCCGAACGTCGCGGTGATGTCGCCATCGGTCTTGATCACGACGCTCCCAGGTCCGGCAAGGGCGACAGCCGAGAATCCGATACACAAGAGGAATACCAGGAGAGCAAGAATAGCCGGTGAGCTGCGCTTCATCGTCCACCTCCCCCTTGAGATGCCGCGCCAGGTCAAGTGAGCTCGACTCTATCGTGCACCACGAGGCTGCTATTAATGATGAAATCGCAGGGTGGATGAAATCTCGGGGGGGTAGTTTCCCCTGCATTGTCGCGGCTGAAGGGCCGAATGCTTCCCGAAACTTCGGGGGCACGTTATCACCAGTTCCCGACCTTTGTCCAGAACTATTTTTCCCCCTTGTATCCTCTCTTCTCCCCTTGCAAGGAACAGGGTCTAGGGCAACACATGTATAGATTTGGACCGGACCGACGGTAGTGGTCAGTTCGACACTTGCGAGCCAATGCGCGACAGGAACCGAGATTCTTCCCCTTCGCGGAGCCAGGCCTTGAGGCCCGCTCAGGGCTGAAGGCCTCAGAATGACACGGGCGAGGATTGTCATCCTGAATCCTTCGGCTGTCACTCTGAACCCTTCGCCCTGCGTCATCCTGAGCGA
>JACPQX010000157.1 GCA_016190255.1 Candidatus Methylomirabilis oxygeniifera
CGCTCACCATATCGATTGCGGATATAAGACTGTGGATTTCGGATTGAGCCATTCCCCAATCTACAATCTGCAATCGCTAATTTCATGGCGCGCCTGGCCCGATTTGAACGGGCGACACACGGCTCCGGAGGCCGTTGCTCTATCCGGGCTGAGCTACAGGCGCGCAGTAACAGGTTATAGAGGTTAGGGTATAGGGTGTAAGGAGCCCCCCCCCAGCAAATCCACCTAGCCCCTCAACCCACCACCCTCTACCCTAAACACTATATCGTGGTCGGGGCGAGAGGATTTGAACCTCCGACCCCCTGCTCCCAAAGCAGGTGCGCTACCAGGCTGCGCCACGCCCCGCACGTATCGAAACCTTCTCGTCCCGCGCTCCATTGGCCCAAGAATCGGCGTTTGAGTGATAACTTCCCTTTCCAATCCCCCACGCCGACCGGTTTCCAACCCCAGAGCACAATCAGCTCGCGGGGAGGGAAAAGGCAAGGCCCTGCAATAACGGTTTCGTCTTCTCGATGGCCCGTGCGCGGTGGCTGATCCGATTTTTGAGGTCCGATGGAAGTGAGGCCATTGTGACCCCGTGTTCCGGTACGAGGAAGATCGGATCGTAGCCGAACCCTTCGACACCGGCGGGAACCTGCGCGATGACTCCCTCGCAGACTCCATGAGTGAGAAGCAGCTCGCGTCCTGGGCCGGCCAATGCGACGGCACACTGAAAGGAAGCGGTCCGCCGCTCAACCGGGATTCCTTCCAGCAGCTCGAGGATTCGTTGATTGCGGTCCTGATCCGTGGCGGCCGGGCCGAGAAAACGACTCGAGTGGGGACCCGGCTGCCCCCCGAGAGCGTCCACCTCGAGACCTGAATCGTCCGCCAGAGCCCACATGCCCGCGAATCGGGCGGCGGCCCTCGCCTTGGCCGAAGCGTTCTCCGCGTATGTACGCCCGGACTCAACCGGGGGAACATACCCGAGAAACGAGTCGATGGACAAAAAAGAAATCCTCAGATCACTGAGGATGGCAGCGATTTCCTGGAATTTTCCCTTGTTGGCCGTGGCCAAAACCAGTTGCATTCTAGAGAGTTACCATCCTGGTGTCAAGCTACATCTCGCACCTACGCGCACAAGTGGCGAGGATTTGCACCAGTGAGCTTGGCACACTATAGCAGATCACTACATGGAGATGCAACCCCGGCAAGACGGGAATGGCGAGAGCGTAACGAGGGAAGGGCGACTGTCAGTCTTCCAATCACAATGCCGCAGAAGACGGTGCCGGCGGAAAAGAGGTGCGGATGACTTCCCGTGAGTCTCGCAAGATTCGGGAACGTTCCCCGTTAACCTTCGATACCGCTCAGGGCGGTCAACCGCACGATCCTCGCCAGGGCGATCACTCCAGTAAGCCAGAGGAGCAGTGCTCCGTACATCCCAAGGCCAAAATCCCGGAACGGCTCAAGACCCGGGAGGAAGGGCAGTGTCGTCGCGACGAGGAAGATCGCGGCTACCACCCACAGAGGGCGAGCTGAGCGGTGGGGGGCCTCGGCCTCGAGCGCCATGAGTCCCATCACGAGCGGCACCGCAAGGGAGAAGTAGTGGAGGTGGGAGACCGGGATCACGAGCAGCATGACCAGCGTCAGGAGCCCAAGGAATACGACTTCCGCCGCCGCGAGATTGGACCGGCGTCCCCCAGCCGCACGCAGCGTGACGAGCGTCAGGAGCCCCCCGACCAGGTAATGGGTGAGCCGGGTACCGGGCGCTGGCTGGGGTGGTCGCGCCGCCCGGTCCAGGGAGGCGTAGAGGCTGTTGTGCAAGACCGCGAGGGGGGACTGACTGGTGGTGCTCGTCATGCCGAACAGCTCACGGATCCGTGACTGATCGTGCCCCTCGCCAAAGGCCGGGAGCAGGACGACCTCCCTCCATCGCCAGCCTTGCGCGAGCGCGCCAGATGGTCCGAAGACTGCAGCAGGGAGGACCGCCAGCGTGAGCACCAAGCCGAGGGCCGCTCCCGCGAGCCAGCGGAGATCGCGTCGCCACAGGGGGTAGAGCAACAGGAAGGCCGGGAAGACCTTGATGCTCGCGGCGCCAGCCAGCCACAGGCCGGCCGCGAACCTGCGGCCGCGAAGCGCGGCGGCCACCATGCCGCAGAGGAGGGCCAGCACCAGCAGATTCACCTGGCACCGTTGGAGGGTCGCCCCGATCGGAGCCAGGCAGACCATCACCGGGACCACCCGCAAGGCCCACCAGCGCCGGCACCAGAGCGGGACGGCCCGAACTCTCGAGTCGGACGAGCCTCGCTCCAGAGCGCTCGCCAGCCAATGGGTTCCGAGTGCGAGGCACAGCACACTGAATGCATACCAGAGCGCCACCGAGACCGGGAACGGGATCGTTCCCGACCGATCCTGACCCGGCGGGGGATCGGCCAGTGGCACGAGCAGGATGGCCAGGAACGGTGGGTAGTTGTAGTGCCAGCCGTGGTCATCAGCGATGCCGTACAGATCGACGCCGGCGCGCACCGCCCAAGCCGCCCGCAGGTAGACGTCGAGATCGCCTTGCTTCTCGACCACCGAGCGCCACTCCACGAGACCCCCGAAGACCACGGTCACGCCGAGCAATACGGCGACGGCGGAGCGCTGCCATCCGGACAAGGGCTCGAAGGCCGGCCGGTCGGGAATGGCTGTGCCAGGCTCAACCGTTTGGCGATACACACCGTCCCCATGCTCTGAACGAGGTGGGGCTAATCGTACATCCGCTGCTCCTATTGACGAGCTGGAGTACTTGTCGGTTGTTGGGAGGTTACTTCGCCTGCCAGGGATTCGGACAGTGTGGTGAACGGTTGCCGTTCACTGTTCTCGTACTACATCTTCAATCCGTTGATCCGCACCCCCAGGAGTTGGCGCTGCAGATCAACAAGCTTCTCGATGCCCTGCGTCGCAAGCTGAAGCATCCGGTCTAGGTGCTCCTTGTCGAATGGGACCTCCTCCGCCGTCCCCTGGACCTCCACGAACTTCCTGCCGCCGGTCATCACCACGTTCATGTCCACGTCAGCCATGGAGTCCTCGACATAGTTGAGGTCCAACATGAGCCTCCCTTCAACGGAACCGACGCTTACGGCCGCGACGAAATCCTTCAGGAGCGGCCCCTTCAATAGGCCGTTCTCTTGCAGCCCTGATAATGCGTCAGCCATCGCCACAAAGGCCCCGGTGACGGCCGTGGTCCGCGTCCCTCCGTCAGCCTGAATGACGTCACAATCAACGAGAACAGTCCGCTCTCCCAATCGTGTTAGATCGATAACCGCCCGCAGAGATCGACCGATGAGGCGCTGTATCTCGAAGGTCCGACCGCTCGCCCTCCCCGTCGCAGATTCCCGAGGCGTCCGGGTCTTGGTGGCGCGCGGCAGCATCCCATATTCCGCAGTGACCCACCCCTGGCCGGTTGAGCGCAGGAAGACCGGAACCTTATCCTCCACGGAGGCCGTGCAGAGGACTTTGGTTTCACCTACTTCAATGAACAGCGACCCCTCGGCATGTTTAAGGAACCCCCGATCCACCTTCACCGGTCGCATCTCGTCTGCGTTTCGACCATCGATCCTCACGCGCAATCCTTTCGCACGATCGCCCGCCTGTCTTCTCAAAACGCATGGCGGGGAGCCAAAGGCATCCTCGTATACACACTCCCCCGCAATGTCGAGATCTCTCCACCCTCGATCAAGATCTGCACCTGCGTGATCTGTGGAAAGTTGAAGGTCAGTGTGTCTACGATCGAGAACACTGTGTACAGCTCCTCCTGAACGCCTCCCGGATGACCTTCTTTCAATTCACGATTGAAATCGACGTATGCGGTCCCCGACGAATCAATGAAGAGGCTGTGGACCTGAGCCGCAGGGGGAATCGTCGCCTTCAACTCGCTCTCCGGCCCCCTCACAAGCTCGTCCAAGGTTCGTTTGGCATCCTCTGTGGTTGTGGTCCCACCCTCGATCTCTCTGGCCTCCTCGAGGAGGATGTTTTGATCCCGCGCCAGAAAGAAGAGCATCACGTTTTTCTTTGGCCTCTCGGACCTCGGCCTCGTCGTGTCGGAGCCGCGCCGGATGGCGGGCCGCCTGAGGCTCATCGGACTGTCGCTCCAAAAAGCGATCGCACCCACGATGAGCAACAGAAAGGCGATCAGGACAGCCGCCCTCCTTGCGAGACTCACCGGTGACATTCTCCCATTTCACTCACCCGAGCCTTTGCCCGGCAGCATCCCCAACCGCTTCTCATAGCGGTCCCTAAACTTGGTGATGCCCGCCATCAGGGCCTTCGCGATCTGCTGCCGAAACGCTTCGCGCTGGAGCCTCTGTTCCTCTGAAGGGTTGGTCACGAAGGCCGCCTCCACGAGGACGGAGGGCATCGCGGCGCCGATCAACACGAAAAAAGGCGCCGATTTCACTCCGCGGTTGTTCACCTTCAGAATGTGCCCGAGCTCGTTCAGGAGCAGCTCGGCTAGTTCGCTTGATTCCCTCACGTAGAACGTCTGGGCCATGTCCCAGAGGATCGCCTTCAAACCCTCCTGCTCTTTCAGACCGATACCCTCGAGGTTCAGGACGGTATTCTCTCTGACTGCAGAGGCCCTGGCACCTCTATCGGATGGCTCGCGGCTCAGAAAATAGGTCTCCGATCCGATCGCGCGACTGTGAGGCGCCGCATTAAGGTGCAGACTGATGAAGAAATCCGCCTTGTGACGATTCGCGATGGCTGCCCGCTCTTCCAGCGGCACAAACACATCCCCTGATCTCGTCATGACAACCTGCATCCCAAGCCGCTCCTCAACCATACGCTTCAGCCTGAGGCCGATGTCGAGCACGACGTCTTTCTCTCTGATGCCGGAAGGTCCGATCGCGCCCGGATCCCTTCCTCCATGACCCGGGTCGATGACGACCGTGGTGACTGACTCGGTCGGAGGCGAGGGCCCTTGCGTCCGCGCCGGTTCTATGGCCGCAGGCACGTGAGTCCGATGACCGCTCTTTGCGGAAGACGCCGTTTCATCGGCGGCGAGCCTGCGCGGTGCATCCTGTCCCCGGGAGAACAGATCAACCACGATCCGGTGCGGGTTGACCAGCGCGAAGGCGTCGCTCGAAGTGACGCGTTGGGTAACCTTCATGATGACCCGCGAGTCCCGGCCGCTCTGTCGAGGGTCGATCGAGACCAGGACCCCGTCATTCACCTCGGCGGATCGAATCGAGGGACCCAGGACACCGCGCCTGATTTCGAGCATGACGCGTCCAGCGCCATCATTCTTCAGCACGAAGTCGTGCCGCCGCGTTCCCTCGAGCACCACGCGGGTGTGATCCGGGTACGACCGAAAGCGCAAGAGGCGAAGTGAGGATGCTCTCAACAGGATCCGAGCCATCCGTGCCTTGGGGTCCCAGTGCACCCGCCCCTCGCCGTATCGTTCCTCGAGGGCGATCGGGAGGAGTTCAACCGGGGCCGCAATTGCTCTGCCGATGCGCCTCGATGATTCAGAGAGCGACACCGTTTTCCCGGCCACCCGGATGTCCGACGAGCCTTCCTTCACGGTGATGGACGATTTCGGGAAGCGGAGGCTGTAGGTTCGCGACCCGGGGAGCCGCTGGAGGGAGCCACCGGTCGCTTTCGCCACGTTGGCGAGTGAGAGGTACTCAACTCCGTTCAACTCGACGGTTGTGAGGGTCAGCAGTTGCTTTCCGAGGTGAACGCGAACCCTTGCTGCCTCAGCCGGGAAGGAAATCGCGAGTCCAAGGAGGACGGCGCAGAACACGATGCGGAGGGCCACGAGCCTCATCAGGCGCATTCTAGCGACCGGCTCGGACATTGTCAAAAAGAAACGGCTCTAGCGCCTACCTTTGCAAAATAAAAGGCCCACACCGGACGTGGTGTGAGCCTTTTTTGGTGTCTGACTTTAATCCCGGCAGCGACCTACTCTCCCACGCAGTTGCCCACGCAGTACCATCGGCGCTGGAGGGCTTAACTTCCGTGTTCGGGATGGGAACGGGTGTTTCCCCTCCGCCATGGCCACC
>JACPQX010000014.1 GCA_016190255.1 Candidatus Methylomirabilis oxygeniifera
AGTGGCCGGCGATGGTCATGCGGCGGATCTTGAGGGTGGGTGCGACGACGCTGCTCCGGAAGGTGAGGTCGTTGCCGACCATCTCGATCCCGAGCAGCATCTCCTTCAGATTGCCGGCGACGGTGATCTCCTCGACCGGATAGGCGAGCGCTCCCCTCTCGATCCAGAACCCGACTGCTCCCCGCGAGTAATCCCCGGTGACGAGGTTCACGCCGGGGCCGATCAACTCGGTGACGTAGAGGCCGGATTCCACTGACCGGATGATCTCTGCAGGATCGTGAGGGCCGGGTTGGAGGAAGAAGTTGGTCGGCCCGACGGTCGGCACGTCGCCGACGCCACGAGCCGCATTGCCGGTGGGAGCTAGCTTGAGCTTTCGGGCGGAATAGGTGTCAAGAAGATAGGTGCGGAGGATGCCGTTTTCCAGGACTGCGTTCCGTCGGGTGGGCAACCCTTCGCCGTCGAACGGTTTCGAACCCAGGTAGCCTTGGATCCTCCCGTCGTCGTATATCGAGACGATCTCCGATGCGATGCGATCACCCAGCCGGTCGATCAGAAACGATGCCCCTCGATAGAGCGACGGACCTGACACCGCAGAACAGAGCGTCCGCATCAGGCTTGCGGCGGTCTCAGGATCGAACACTACTGGGACCTCCTGGGTGTGGATCTTTCTCCCACCGAGTCGTCTGATGGTCCGCTTCGCTGCTTGCCTCCCGATCGCCTCTGGCGACTCCAGTTTGCTCAAGTTTCGCGCATACGAGTACCAATAATCGCGCTGCATCGCTCCGTTAGAGAGGGCGATCGGCGTCACCGCAAGGCTGAAGGTCGAGCCGCGATACTCCCCCAGAAAACCGTGACTGCTCCCGTAGATGATCCGGTAGAGGTTGCTGGCGAAATCCGCTCCCTCGGAGTTGGTGATCCTGGGGTCGTAGGCCAGGGCCGCAGCTTCGGCTTCCTTGGCGCGGGCGATCCGCTCCTTGACCGGGAGCGCCTCGCCGTGGGAGTCGTAGAGATGAAGCTCCGGGAAGCTCCTGGCGCACTCCCCCGCGGAAGGGAGACCCGAGAACTCATCGTGGGCGGTCACCTTTGCCAGGACAGAGGTATCCTCTACCAGTCGAGTGAGCGACTCCTTGGAGAGGTCGGAGGTGGAGCTGGTGGCCGACCGCTTGCCGACAAAGAGGCGCAGCCCAAGTCCGACCTCCCTGGCGCTGCGGATCGTTTCCACCTCACCCATCCTGACCTGGACCGTGACCAGCTCGTTTTCCATCAGGACCAGGTCGGCCTCTGTGGCACCCTTCCGCTTCGCCTCCTGCAGGACCGCTTCGGCAGTATGTTGGCTGATCATTGAAGAAAGCTCTCAGCTTTGTTGAGACCTTCCGTTCCACCCACGGTGAGCCCCTCGACCTTGATCGTCGGAAGGCCCACCCCGACCGGGACCAACTGGCCATCCTTGCCGCAGGTTCCGATCCCTTCGTCCAGCTTCAGGTCATTTCCCACCATGCTGACGCGGGTGAGGACCTCCGGGCCGTGGCCGATCAGCGTGGCACCTTTGACCGGCCGCGTGATCCTGCCGTTCTCGATCAGGTAGGCCTCGCTTGCCGAGAAGACGAACTTGCCGCTGGTGATGTCCACCTGTCCGCCGCCGAAGGTCACGGCGTACAACCCCCGCTTCACGGACCTGATGATCTCCTCCGGCGTCGAGCCGCCCGCGAGCATGAAGGTGTTCGTCATGCGCGGCATCGGCTGGAAGGCATAGCTTTCTCGACGTCCGTTGCCCGTGGGCTTCATCCCCATGAGCCGCGCGTTCAACCGATCCTGCAGATACCCTTGCAGGATTCCTCGGTCGATCAAAACGGTCCGCCCGGTCGGCGTTCCCTCGTCGTCCATATTCAGGGAGCCGCGCCGCGACGGTATCGTCCCGTCGTCCACCACAGTGACGCGCTCGGACGCCACTCGCTGTCCGATCCGACCGGTGAACGCCGAGGTCTTCTTCCGATTGAAATCGCCTTCGAGGCCATGGCCGATCGCCTCATGCAGCAAGACCCCTGGCCATCCCGGGCCGAGAACCACGTCCATGGACCCGGCCGGGGCATCGGCCGCGCTGAGGTTGACAATGGCCAGACGGGCCGCTTCTTTCGCGTAGCGCTCGAACCGCCCATTTTCCAGGAAGAACTCGAACTCGGCCCGGCCGCCCCCGCCGCACGTCCCCATCTGGCGGTTGTCTCCCTCTTGGGCGATGCACGTAATATTCAGGCGCGAAAGCGGCTGGATGTCGCCGATCATGACGCCGGCGGAGGTCGCAACCAAGACGATCTTGTACTCACTGGCGAATGAACCCATGACTTGGACGATTCGGGGGTCTTCCTTTCTGGCAATGGCATCGATCCGCTGGAGCAGATCGATCTTCTTCTCCACCGGGATCTCGATCGGCTGGATACGAACCGGATAGAGATCGTGCTGCGGTGCGCCGCCAACCTTGACCGGTGGAGGATTCCCAGCGCCCGCCCGCTCGGCGATCGCCTTTGCCCGGGAGCCGGCCAGCTCAAGATTTTGCAGGCTGATCTCGTCGGAAAAGGCGTACCCGGTCTTCTCACCGGCGAGCGCTCGGACTCCCGCCCCCTGACTGATATTCTTCGATGCCCGCTTGATCATCCCCTCCTCAAGCGAGAGGACTTCGCTGATCCGGTATTCGAAATAGAGGTCAGCATAATCGATCTGCGCGCCGAGGGCGGCGCCCAACCCTCTCTCGAGGTGCCGCTCCGTCAGGCCGAACTTCTCCAAGAAAAAGCGTTCCGGTTTCACCAGTTGTTGAGTCATCTATTTTCTCACTCTCTTGAATCTTGCCAATGCGATCCATGCCGTGTCATTGCGAGGGAGCAAAGCGACCGAAGCAATCTCACAAAGGATGGGATTGCTTCTCTCCTTTCAGTCGCTCGCAATGACAAAGCAGTCTGAAACGCGAAATGAGATCGATTTCTGGTTGAAAACGATCCCGCAACTTATTACACTACGGCCGATGCCGTCCAAAGATGGTCACTTCCCGGACCCCGCTGTCAGGCGTGGGTTCCAGCAGCGACTCCTCCGTTGGTACGCCCGCTATCGGCGGGACCTCCCGTGGCGGAAGACCTCCGATCCATACAAGATCCTGGTTTCTGAGGTGATGCTGCAGCAGACTCAGGTCGATCGGGTGATCCCCAAGTATAAAGAATTTCTCCGCAAGTACCCGTCGATCGAGGAGCTTGCCGGCGCCTCGGTGCGGGATGTGGAAGCCACCTGGCGGCCGCTCGGGTACAACATCCGACCCGTCCGCCTTCACGCTATTGCGAAGGAAGCTGTCCGCCGCCGTGGCGGCAAGCTCCCGGATTCGCTTGAGGAACTTCAGACTCTCAAAGGGGTCGGCCGCTATACCGCCGGCGCGGTGATGAGTTTCGCCTTCCGCAAGGATGCCGCGATCCTCGACACCAACGTTATGCGGTTGCTGCATCGGGTTTTTCTGGGCCCCGGCGACCCAAAGCGCTCCAAGGCGACGAAACGCCTCTGGGATTTGTCAGCCGCCCTCATTCCCAAAGGGAGAGGGTACGACTTCAACCAGGCGCTGATGGACTTTGGGGCCATGGTATGCACCGCCCGCCTTCCGGCCTGCCCGACCTGTCCCATGCGGCAGATCTGTGTCTCCTATCCGTGGACGCCGGATCGGAATTCTCGGAACCGGACGGGCCGATCGAGACGCTCCGTCAAGGAAGGGAGCAGTTAGTGCGAGAGATCGCTCCAGAAGTCGATGTGGCGGCCGGCCTCATCATCAAAGACGATGAGGTCCTCATCACCCAGCGACGGACTGGCTCTCATCTCGGCGGGCTCTGGGAGTTTCCCGGCGGCAAACGGAAGCCTGGCGAAAGCTTCGAGGCCTGCCTGACCCGAGAAGTGATGGAGGAGCTGGGCCTGGCGATCGCGGTCCACGAACAGGTTGCCTCCGCCGAGCACGTGGATACCGAACGCCGGGTCCGCCTCCGATTCTACCGATGCACCATCCTGAGTGGCGAGCCACGCCCCCTCGGGTGCGCAGCCTACCGCTGGGTGACCGCGGCTCAGATCAACTCCTACCCATTTCCCCCGGCTGACGAGCCGCTGGTCCGCCGGATCGCGTCGGGCGGGATCGACCGTCAGCAGCCAGGGGCGTGATGGATCCCGGCCTTTCTCCGGGCCAAGCCCGACAGCTCCTCAGCCAGCTCCAATGTCTTTCGTGACGCCCGCCGCGCCCGCTCCTGCTGTTCATCGGTCACAGCGTACTTTTGCAGCATACGCCGGCCAAGCTCGTGATGGTATTTCTCATCCGGCTGGATCGCCTCACGGTACAGCTTGGCAGTGGCGTGATCGCCCTTTGCCTCGCACAGCTCGATGAACTGCCGGTTCTTGACAAGGGCGATCGCCTCCCGGGTGAACTGGCCGGCCGCAAGCCGCTCCACGGTGTCGGTGAGCGTGGTCAGGTACTGAAACAGCTCCCCGTACCCTTGGCCGACCGGGTTGAATCCGCCGAGATCGACACCCATCGCCTTCAGACGATCCTCGATCATCCGGTAGTGCTTGGACTCGTCGCCCACCTGTCGGGCGAACCCCAACTTCACATCCACCTCCGGCGTGCTCTCGATCCACCGCGCCGCCAGCTCGGTCGCCTCCATCTCGTTCTTGAGCGCGATCTTCAACAAGTGTGCGACGTCAAGATTGCCGCCACTCTCCGCCGTCAACGCCTCCGCCGGCTCGAGTCGCCCTAGCAGCTTGTTGTTCTCCTCCTCCAACTCCTTGATGAACACGCTCGCTTCCATCAATCCCGCCTCCATTTGTATTGTCATTGCGAGCGACCAACGGGAGCGCGGCAATCTCCCGGTGCTTGAGATCGCGGAGCCTGCCCTGAGGCTTGCCGAAGGGGTCTCTTCGTGCCCTCGCACTGACCGTTTGTGCAGGGTGCTTGCGCTAGTTCAAACTGGCCTGCGCCTGCCGCCAATCCCGCAGCCGTTTCCGAACCTCCTCGACATCTTCCGCCTGCGGGTTCGTGGTCACATACCATTCGAGGTCGGCAATGCCCTGAGGTGCCTGGTCAAGCTGCATCCGCAGTATCCCGCGATCCCGGATCTCAGGAGCCAGGATCGAATCGATGACCAGAATCCGCTCCACCGCGGCCAGGGCCCGGCGGTGATCCTTGGCGGCAACGTAAATCTTCTTGAGGTTGGCCAGGATTCGGATCAGGATCTGACGTTTGCTGGCTGCGGCCAGGAAGTCCGGCCTGAAGTGGACCCGCCCATCGTACACTTGGTCGAGCCGGTCCTGACAATCTTGCTCGGTCAGAATCGAGCCTCGATGAAACGGATCGAGGACAATCTCTTCCTTCCCCGTTGAATATTTTACCAGGAAGTGGCCCGGAAAGCCAACTCCATGAAGCGGCATCCCGAGGCGCCATCCCACCTCCAGGTAAACGGTTGAAATCGTGATAGGAATCCCGGTCCGCCTGTCGAGGACCTCGTTCAGAAAGCTGTTCCGCGGGTCGTGGTACGCTTCCGCATTCCCCGTGAACTTGAGGTCATCGAAGAGGTAGGTGTTCAACGCTTCGATGTTTCTAAAAGGATCATCGCGCAGCCGAAGTCGCTTCCCAACCTCATCGGCCATCCCGTTCAGACGGTGCAGATAAGACGCGATGTCCAGGTTCGGGTACTCCTCCTGGGCAACCAAGAGGGCGGCCTCGGCAAGATTGACGGCCTCGTCCGGCTTGGACATCATCGCGGCGAGGCGCTGTCGTGCAAGACTACCCATCCTCCTCCGTGCGAAGACTAGCGCCGAAAGGCTGTGTTCATGGTCTCACCCAGTGCTCGACCGGTCGCGAGAGAAATTCCTCGAGCGACACGCCATCACCGCCCACGAGGAGTTTGCGCGCCGGCTTGAACGCCGCCGCAAATGCCTCAAGCCCGGGTTGTGTCTCGCGCGCCCGCCCGCTTTTCACCTCCATGGCCGTAAGCCGGCGCCCGGCACTCACCACGAAGTCCACCTCGCGGTTCCGCTCGCGCCAGTAGGAGAGTTCACACGCTCCCGCCGCTGCGGCGTTCGCCAAGTGTGCCCCTACTGCCGATTCCACAAGCCGCCCCCAGAACTCGCGGTCGGCGCGTGCCTCTCCGAAAGGAAGCCCAGATTGGGCGGACACCAGCGCCGTGTTGAGCACCTGGAACTTGGGGCTTGAGCCGCGCTGCCGCACCGCCTGCCGGGTGTACTTCGGAAGCCCGATCACCATGCCCGCCGCGCCGAGCAGCTCCAGGTAGTGGGCCAGCGTCGTCGTGTTCCCCGCCTCGTGGAGCTGGCCGAGCATCTTAGTGTAGGACAGGACCTGACCGGAGTAACGGCAGCCTAGCTCAAAAAGGCGGCGTAGGAGCGCTGGCTTGTCAACACGAGTAAGCAGCAGCACGTCGCGCGAGATGGTGGGCTCGATGAGGGCCTCTTTGATGTAATGCGCCCAGCGGGGGGGATCGGCGATGAGCGGGGCTGCGCCGGGATAGCTGCCGTAGTAGAGGTACTGTTCCAGCGAGAAGCCGAAGGCCGCGCGCATCTCCCCGAAGGACCAGTGTGGTAGGTACCACAGCTCGAAACGGCCGGCGAGGCTTTCGGACAGTCCGCGCTGGACCAGCAGGGGCGCCGAGCCGAGGAGCACAACCTTAACCGGGCGCCGTGCCCGCGTGTCCTCGTCCCACAACCTTTTCACCGTCTCGGACCAGCCGAGGACCTTCTGAATCTCGTCGAGGACCAGCACAACGCCGCGCCGGCCAGCCTCGCGCGCCTCAAGCCGCGCGGCCTCCCACTGTGCCTCGATCCACTCCCGGCCGCGCAGCGCAGGCTCGTCGGCGCTGGCGTACCGGGTCGGCTGCGCGGTGGCCTCGAGGACCTGCAGGACGAGAGTGGTCTTCCCCACCTGACGGGGGCCGGCCACGACCTGGATGAACCGCCGCGACTCCTCCAAGCGGCGGGCCAAGGGGGTGGCCTGCGGACGCCGGTACGGGAGAGCATTTTTACTCATCACGTTGAGTAATTTTACTCACACTAATGAGTAAATTGCAAGCCCTCATCCGATCCCCACCAGGCCATCTTCACGGCCGTCACCTTGAACTCGTTGCTGTAACGATGCTTCTTCATCCGTCCTGTGGACCCCTGACAGTGCTTGACCCTGCGCATCGGACACCCCCTCCATCGTGCGATTTGGGCGTCCACTTTATTGGGGGAGGTACTCTCCCTCCTATGCTATGCTCTCCCCGGGGGTGGTGACGCAATCCGGTCCCTCCGCGGAGACGTGAGGTCATGCTATTCGGCTACCGCATCGATGGCGTGCTGGCGGTCGGGGCACCCCGGTGGCGCGCGCTGGTCGCTCGCGCTCCGGCCGGAGTGCTGCTGCGCACCGCCCGAACCTTCCCGGCCAGCCATGCGACCACCCGACTGTGTCTCCGCCTCATGCTCCAAACCCTCCGAGCCCACCGCTGTCGGACCCTGGTGGACGTGGGGTGCGGCAGCGGCATCCTGGCCCTCGCCGGCGTCAAGCTCGGGGTGGATCGCGCCGTGGCGCTCGATATCACCCCCCGGGCGGTCGTCACGTGCCGGCGGAATGCCGAACTGAATCGCGTGACGGACCAGGTGCTGCTGGTCCGCGGCTCCGCCCAGGCGATCGCCGGCCGGTTCGACCTTGTAGTGGCCAATCTACCGCTGCCCGTCCTGACCGAGGTGATGGCGGATCTCGTGCGGCTGAGCGGCGACGGCGGGTCAGTGGTCCTGTCCGGATTTCAGGATGTGGACCGGGCCGTGGTCGAGGCGGCCATGGAGCGCCTCGGGCTCACGGGTCGGACGTGGCTGAGGGCGGATCTGACGTTTTGCGAGCTGCCCCCCTCGGGGAGTTTCACCTGGATGGCTGTGCTGGCCCGGCGCAAGTGAACATGTTCCTGACCCCAATCCCGCCAACGGCGACCGGGGGCGCCCACCTACCGGTGTCGCTCCTGAGCACTGGCCGTTCCGTTCATTCCAGATCTCCTCGAACGCCACACGCACGTTGAGGATGAGTATGGTCGACTGAAGCGCCGAAACGTGTAACCCATGTCGCCGGACTTCTTTGTACCCATGTCCCCGACAGCTCAGGCGAGCTTAGCGGTCAGATCCCTTGCTCCCTTGGCGTCCCACAGGTCGCGGATCATCAGGACGCTTCCATTAACGTGGCGGCGAAATCGTGCAAGGCGTCGCACGGTGGCATATGGTAGCTGGACGGCCCTGCGAACAGTGTAGTCCTCGTTGAAGATGACCGCGATGAGGAAGTCGAAGTGCCGCTTCTCTATCGCTCGGATGGCGCTGAGCATCGTCGCCTTGCTCGACTGTGTTTCCCGCCGGGCCTTGATCTCGAAGCGCCGCCCCCGAGCGTCGCGGGCGTCGAAACCTGCGGTGGAGTTCTCCGCGAGGCGCAGGCGGAGTCTCTTGGCGACGAGCCCTTCGGCATAGTCCGCGACAGGGTTGTTCCCGCTCCGGCTGATCCCGCGCCGACGCAACTCTGCCGAAACAGCACCGTGGAGCTTGAAAAGGTTGCGCGCCGAGAGGCGAGACAGATCAGTCAGCGCGGGAGCCATGTATGTCTAATGATTAGGGGACATCAACTAGTCTCTCGAGTTCAGAAACGGTCCGGTCGAATTCCTCAACGAGAAACCCCGTCGCACCTGCTGCACGAAAGACCTGGCTCAGGGAACGGAACAGCCAGAGCTGATCTTCTTTTCCGGCGTTGAACCGTGACCAAAGAAGCTCACCTTCCTGCCGATAGTCAGCAAGAATCGAGCGCGCGTTGTCCAGCTTGTCCGCCAAGGCAACGCGGCGTTCCTTGGGTCCCGTCACACCCAGATGTTGGAGATACGCAATCTTCCGCTGCCGCCAGGGTGGCTTTGGTCCACCTTTATAGTCGTACGGCGTGTCGGTACAGGCCTGAACGATCGCCAAGACTTCGTCGCCGAAGCGCTCGCCTATGACTTTCCTGCTGGTCTCCGTTGGGTGATCTTCGAGAGCGTCGTGAAGCAGGGCACCTATGCCTTCGTCCTCGGTTCCACCGTCCACCAGGACGAGGGCGCACACGCCGAGCAAATAGGCAATATAGGGCACCGACGTGCCCTTTCGTACATCGACACCATGCAGTTGCACGGCGTAGCTCAGAGCGTCAATGAATCGCGGAGTTACCACTGACCACGCCCTGTTCAAGATTCACATCCGATCAGACAGCGTACCGCCCAATGAGAAGGTTGGTCAGCCGAGCTCGATCGAGAACCTGCTAACGTTGGGGGCGATTATACCTCAATTCCACCGACTTACGAAGGGTAAACCCGGGAGCAAGTCGATGAGAGACACTGCAGCTCGTGAACTGTCCTGATCGGGTCTCCGTCTCGATGGACGCGGCGACCGTCTGGACGACTCCCAGCAGGAACGCGTCCTGCCCGTGAGTCGCGGTCAGGCACAGCCTTTCCTATAGGCACGATGTCGCTAGACACCGCTTTCCCTGGCCGGCTCCACAGGAAGCTGCGCTCCATGCCACACGGCAACCACCCAAACCGTCTTTCCCTTGACTCGCTAGAAGAAGCGGTAGGAGGTGATTATGAGCTCACGGTGGGGCAGGTCGGGAAATTCTGGGATCACCCGCCCGGACTGAGGGAATTTCTCAAGCCTTCGCATGACCGATTCGGCCCGCTTCCGAAAACGGGTCGCTACTGCGGGATTATCTTGACGAATATGGGTTAGCGCCGAAAGGAACTGGGTCTGGTCCGAGGGGTGGAAGCGTATCGTGGAGGGGCCTAACGGCTCCAATAGCGTGTGAACTCAGGAAGATAGGAAAGGGTCTCGAAGCTCGGCATCCGGTCGATGAACACCTTGCCCAACAGGTGATCCCGCTCGTGCTGGAGGACCCGCGCATGGAATCCCGTGGCGACAAACTCGACCGGCCGCCCCTCCCGATCGAGCGCCTTCGCCTGCACCTGCTGGTAACGCGGCGTGAGCCCGCGGAAATCGTTCAAGCTAAGGCATCCTTCCCAATCGTCCTCCAGCTCCGGGCCAAGAGGAGTCACCTCCAGGTTGATCAGGACCGTGAGGTGGATGTCGGGGGCGTCGGGATACCGCCGGCTCCCTTTCGCCTC
>JACPQX010000017.1 GCA_016190255.1 Candidatus Methylomirabilis oxygeniifera
GACGTGCCCCGGGGTGTCGATGATATTGATCCGTTGATCCCGCCAGAAGCAGGTGGTGGTGGAGGAGGTAATGGTAATCCCTCGCTCGCGCTCCTGATCCATCCAGTCATTCTCTGTGGACCCCTCGTCCACCTCTCCGATCTTATACGTCTTGCCCGTGTAGTAGAGGATCCGCTCGGTCGTGGTGGTCTTGCCAGCATCGATGTGCGCCATGATGCCGATGTTCCGGACTTTCTCTATAGGATATGGTTCACTCATAGTAGGTTCCAAGTTCCAGGTTCAATGTTCCAGGTTCTGCTTCGCAGTTCTAAGTTCCGGGTTCAGCTTCGCCGTTCCAGGTTCAGCTTTGCAGTTCCGGGTTCCACGTTCCGAGTTCCGGGTTAGAAGTGGGGGTCTTTTCCAACTTGGAACCTGGCACCTGGAACATGGAACTGTTCTTTACCAACGATAATGGGCGAACGCCTTATTCGCTTCGGCCATCTTATGGGTGTCTTCTTTTTTCTTCACCGAGTTTCCGCGACTGCTGGCTGCTTCGATCAGCTCTGCGGCCAACCGCTCCGCCATCGATTTCTCAGTCCGCTTCCTCGAGAAACCGATGATCCATCGAAAAGCAAGCGACGTCCGGCGTTCCGCCCGGACCTCGACAGGAACCTGATAGGTCGCGCCGCCGACCCGGCGCGACTTGACCTCAAGAACCGGCTTCACGTTGTCTACCGCTTGCTTGAACATTCGTAGTGGATCGCTCTTAGCCCGATCCTCCATGATCTTCATTGACCTATAGAAGATCGACTCGGCCACACTCTTCTTGCCCTGCTTCATCAATGTGTTGACAAATTTGGCCACCAAACGATTGCCATACACAGGGTCGGCCAGAGCTTCGCGCTTCTCGGCCACCTTCCGTCTGGGCACGTCAGCTTTCCCCCTGCAGAGGCGTCACATGCCTCTCAAAAAATCAAAATCGACACTTAAGGCAAGGTCCGTGAAACAACCAATTCCTTGAAGTGCCGAAAATCGTTAACCGCTCTTCGGTTTCTTTGCGCCGTAAAGGGATCGTCCTTGTTTGCGATCCTGCACCCCCGCCGTGTCCAGGGCACCGCGGATAATGTGGTAGCGGACGCCTGGCAGGTCTTTGACGCGGCCCCCCCTGAGCAGGACGATGGAGTGCTCCTGGAGGTTGTGGCCGATTCCCGGGATATACGTCGTCACCTCGATCCCGTTAGTGAGACGGACCCTGGCCACCTTCCGAAGGGCAGAGTTCGGCTTCTTCGGCGTGGTAGTGTAGACGCGAACGCAGACCCCGCGTCGCTGCGGGCACCCCTGCAACGCGGGGGTTTTGACCTTCTTCGCCGCCGCCGCTCGACCCTTTCGAACTAATTGATGGATGGTTGGCACCGCCTCCCCCTTCGATTGTCCAAAACCGTCCCATTGTAGTGGAGTATTTTATTTTGTCAAGCCTTTTCGAGCATCAGACTGGTGTCTCCACCTCCTCCAGTGCGTCGGTGGCTTCGACTTTCAGCGCAAGAGGCTCTGCCTTCAGCGGGATCATCTCAGGCGTGGAGATCGTTGTCTCGCGATACCACTTCATCCCTGTGCCAGCAGGGATCAGCCGTCCCATGATGACGTTCTCTTTCAGCCCGCGCAGCTCATCCCTAGCCCCGGTAATGGCTGCTTCCGTTAAGACCTTGGTGGTCTCTTGGAAGGAGGCGGCAGAGACAAAGCTGTCGGTGGAAAGGGAGGCCTTGGTGATCCCCAAGAGGAGAGGCTTCGCGGTGGCCGGCGTCCCCTCCGATGCCATGACCCGCTGGTTCTCTTCGAGGAAGAGAACCTTATCAACGTGCTCGCCGACCAAGAAATTGGTATCGCCCACCGTATCGATCCGAACCCGCTTCAGCATCTGCCTGACGATGACCTCGATGTGCTTGTCATTGATCTGCACACCCTGAAGACGGTACACCTCCTGGATCTCATTTACCAGGTATCTCTGCAGCTCCTGCTCACCCAGCACGTCCAAGATGTCGTGGGGATTGATGGGTCCGTCCATGAGGGGTTCGCCAGCCTTAACCTCGTCTCCCTCCAAGACATTGATATGCTTGCTTCGGGGTATGAGATACTCTTTGGACTCGTCGTTCTCATCGCGGATGACCAGCTTCCGCATCCCCTTGACCGTCCCGCCGAATTCCACGCGACCATCGATCTCAGAGATGACGGCGGCGTCCTTCGGCCGGCGCGCCTCGAACAACTCGGCCACCCTCGGGAGGCCACCGGTGATGTCCTTTGTCTTCATCGTCTCCCGCGGGATCTTCGAAAGGACATCCCCTGCCGACACGGTCTGTCCCTCACCCACCATCAAGTGCGCGCTGACCGGCAGGAGGCAGCGGAAGGCGGTGGTCCCGTGGTCGTCTTTGATGGAGATCCGAGGTTGCAGATCTTCGCGTCCGTGCTCCACGACTACCCTCTGCGACAAGCCAGTGACCTCGTCCACTTCCTCACGAATGGTCACCCCATCGACGACATCTCGGAAGTGGACTTTTCCCCCTTGCTCTGCCAGGATCGCGGTGGTAAAAGGATCCCACTCCATCAGGACCGACCCGGCTTTTACCGTCTTGCCGTCTTCCACCTTGAGACGAGCGCCATACACGGCGGGATAGCTTTCTTTCTTGCGGCCCTTCTCGTCAATGATGCTGATAGCGCCATTTCGGTTCATCACTACTTGGTCGCCCTGGGCGGTCTTGACCGTGCGAAGGTTATTGAACTTCACGAGCCCCGCCCCTTTGCATTCAAGAGTGCTCTGCTCGACGGCACGGCTCGCGGTGCCCCCGATATGGAATGTTCGCATGGTGAGCTGTGTCCCCGGCTCGCCGATGGACTGCGCCGCCAAGACGCCGCACGCCTCTCCCAGTTCCACCAGTCTGCCGGTGGCAAGATTGCGACCATAGCACTTCACGCAGATGCCTCGTCGCGCTTCACAGGTCAGAACAGAGCGGATCTTGATCCGGTCGATGCCGGCATTCTCGATCTTGCTGGCCAGCACCTCCACGATCCCATGATTGGCCCGAACCAGTACCTCGCCCGTGAAGGGGTCAAGGATGTCGTCCAGGGCCACCCGACCGAGAATTCGGTCCCGCAGGGGCTGAATGACCTCGCCCCCCTCGATCAGGGGGGTCACCCAGATCCCATTGGGGGTGCCACAATCGACCTCGGTGACGATGACATCCTGCGCCACGTCCACCAGCCGCCGCGTCAGATAGCCGGAGTCCGCCGTCTTCAAGGCGGTATCGGCCAGCCCCTTCCGCGCGCCGTGGGTTGAGATAAAGTACTGGAGGACAGTGAGACCCTCCCGGAAATTCGCGGTGATCGGCGTCTCGATGATCTCTCCCGAGGGCTTGGCCATCAGCCCGCGCATGCCCGCCAACTGCCTGATCTGTTGCCGACTGCCCCTGGCGCCGGAATCGGCCATCATAAAAACGGGGTTGAATTCTCCCTTCTCCTCCGCCTCGATCTCTCTGAACATTTCATCCGAGACTCGCTCGGTCACGTGCGTCCAGATGTCGATGATCTTGTTGTAGCGCTCACCTTTGGTGATCAGGCCGTCCTGATACTCCTGCTCGATTTTCACGATCTCCCCGTTGGCCTCATCGATCAGCTTGCCTTTCGTGGATGGGATGTGCATGTCGTCGATGCCGATCGATATCCCGGCGAGCGTGGCGTACCTGAACCCCAGATCTTTCAGGTTGTCCAGGAGCTTCACGGTTTCTGCATTCCCGAGGACATAGTGGCACTGAGCGACCAGACGAGTGAGCTCCCGTCGGTTCATCTCCTGGTTGATGAAGCGGAGACTCTCGGGGAGGTGCTCGTTGAAGATGCATCGCCCGACGGTGGTTTCCGTCGTCTCACCATCGATCCGCACCTTGATCGAAGCCAGAAGGCCCACCTCCTCGGCGTCGTAGGCGGCTCGAACCTCGTCCGGATCGGAGAACACCCGACCTTGGCCTTTCTCGCCGATCCTCCCTCGCGTCAAGTAGTAACAGCCAAGCACGATGTCCTGACTGGGTGCGGCGATAGGGGCACCACTGGCCGGGGAGAGGATGTTGTAGGGAGCCAGCATCAGAACGGAGGCCTCAAGCTGGGCCTCCGGACAGAGGGGAACGTGCACTGCCATCTGGTCACCATCGAAGTCGGCGTTGAACGCAGCGCAGACCAGGGGATGGATCTTTATCGCCTCCCCCTCAACAAGGACGGGCTCAAAGGCTTGGACGCCCAGGCGATGCAAGGTCGGGGCGCGATTCAGGAGGATCGGGTGTTCGCGAATGACCTCTTCCAGCGCGTCCCAGACCTCGGGCTTGCCTTTCTCAACCAGCTTCTTGGCGCTCTTGATGGTGGTGACATGCTCATTGTCCTTGAGCAGCTTCTTGAAGATAAAAGGCTTGAAGAGCTCGAGGGCCATCTTCTTTGGCAGGCCACACTGGTGAAGCTTCAGCTCGGGCCCCACCACGATCACCGATCGTCCGGAGTAATCCACTCGCTTCCCGAGCAGGTTCTGTCGGAAACGACCCTGCTTCCCCTTCAACATTTCGGAAAGCGACTTCAGCGGCCTGTTGTTTTGTCCCTTCAGCGCGCGGCCGCGACGGCCGTTGTCAAAGAGGGCGTCCACAGCCTCTTGCAGCATCCGTTTCTCGTTGCGGATGATGATCTCGGGGGCCTTCAATTCAATGAGGCGTTTCAGCCGATTGTTGCGGTTGATGACCCTCCGGTAGAGGTCGTTCAGGTCAGAGGTGGCGAAACGCCCACCGTCCAGGGGGACAAGGGGCCGGAGCTCTGGTGGGAGGACCGGGACCACCTCAAGGACCATCCACTCCGGCTTATTGCCCGAGCTGATAAAGGCCTCTACGATCCGGAGTCGCTTGGTGATCTTCTTACGATTCTGCTGAGAGGTCTCCTCCAGCATTTGGGCCCGGAGACTCTCGGCCAGTTCGCGGACGTTGATTCGCTTCAACAGCTCCCGGATGGCCTCCGCGCCCATTCCCGCCCTGAATCCGTCGCCGTACTCCTCCTGGACGCGGCGGTATTGCTCCTCGCTGAGGACCTGTTTAATCGAGAGCGGAGTCTTCCCGGGGTCGACGACCACATACTCCTCGAAATAGAGGACCTTCTCCAGGTCTCGGAGGGACATGTCGAGGAGATAGCCGACCCTGCTGGGAACCCCCTTGAAGAACCAGACGTGCACGACCGGTGAGGCCAGCTCGATATGCCCCAGCCGCTGCCGTCTCGCCTTGCTTCTGATCACCTCCACGCCGCACTTGTCGCAGACGACCCCTTTGTGCTTTATCCCCTTGTACTTCCCACAGTTGCACTCCCAGTCCTTCGTGGGTCCGAAAATCTTCGCGCAGAACAGCCCATCCCGCTCCGGCTTGAAGGTCCGATAGTTGATAGTCTCAGGCTTCTTCACCTCTCCGAAGGACCACGAGCGGATCTTTTCGGGCGAGGCGAGCCCGATTCGAATCGCCTTAAAGCTTGTGGGATCGACCGGCTTTTCGTCATAGAACCCGAAGAACTTATCCAACGCCCCTCCCTCCAGACGCGCTTCCGCGCGACGTACCGAGAGACTCACGCATTACATCAATGCCGCTCAACGAGGTTATCCCTTGCCTCCCCTACTCTTTCTTCAACTCCACATCCAGCGACAAGCACTGTAATTCTTTTACCAGGACATTGAAGGACTCCGGCAGGCCTGGCTCGAGAGTGCAATCGCCCTTGACGATCGACTCGTACATCTTGGTTCGCCCAACCACATCGTCCGACTTCACGGTGAGGATCTCCTGGAGGGTATACGCGGCGCCGTACGCCTCCAAGGCCCACACCTCCATCTCGCCGAACCGCTGTCCACCAAATTGCGCTTTCCCACCCAGAGGCTGTTGAGTGACCAGCGAGTAGGGACCGATGGAGCGCGCGTGAATCTTGTCATCCACCAAGTGGGCCAGCTTCATGAGATAGATATAACCGACCGTTACCTCCTGATGGAACGGCTTCCCCGTCCGTCCGTCATACAACACCGTTTTCCCCGTGACAGGGAGCCTGGCTCGTTTCAGCCAGCCCTTGATTTCCTTCTCGGTCGCTCCATCGAAGACCGGGGAGGCGACTCGGATCCCCAGGGCCTGCGCGGCCCAACCCAGATGGGTCTCCAGGATCTGGCCCACGTTCATCCGGGATGGAACGCCCAGGGGATTCAGGACCACCTCGACGGGGGTGCCGTCCGGCAGATACGGCATGTCCTCTTCCGGAAGGATCTTGGCGATGACCCCCTTGTTGCCGTGCCGGCCAGCAATCTTATCGCCCACGGAGAGCTTTCGCTTCATGGCCACGTACACCTTGACCATCTTGAAGACGCCGGGGGCAAGCTCGTCTCCTCGTGTCACCCGGCCGATACGCTCCTCCAACAGCGTTTGGAGGACATGGATCTGGTTGTCGGCGGCGTCGCTGATCCTGGTCGCTTTCCGGCCCAATTCTTCGTCCAATCGCCCGGCGATCTCTACCAGATCCTCATACGAGAACTTGTCCAGTGCCTCGCCTTTCAGCTTCTTGCCCTTCACGACCATGACCTTTCGCGTTCTCTTGCTCCGGATCTCTTTGTCTGACGCCCTGCCCTCAAGGATGACGCGCAGTTTCCTATCGCGCTCCGCGGCAATAATGCTGATCTCGTCGTCGAAGTCCTTGCGAAGCCGGCTGACCTCTTCGTCCTCGATCGATTTGGCCCGCTCGTCCTTCTCGATCCCCTTTCGGGAAAACACCTTCACATCGACAACGGTCCCATTGATACCCGGCGGGACATAGAGGGAGGCATCCCGGACATCCTCGGCCTTCTCGCCGAAAATGGCCCGTAACAGCCGCTCCTCAGGGGTCAACACGGTTTCCCCTTTTGGAGTCACCTTGCCCACCAGGATGTCACCGGGCTTCACCTCGGCCCCGATACGAATGATCCCGCTTTCATCGAGATCTTTCAGGGCGTCCTCACCTACGTTCGGGGTGTCGCGCGTGATCTCCTCCTTCCCCAACTTGGTGTCGCGCGCCTCGATCTCAAACTCCTCGATATGGATAGAGGTGTAGCGGTCATCCTTGACCAACCGTTCGCTGATCAGGATCGCATCCTCAAAGTTATACCCACCCCAGGGCATAAACGCGACCAGGACGTTCTGCCCCAGGGCCAGCTCACCGAGTTGGGTGGCCGGGCCATCCGCAATGACTTGCCCCCTCGCGATCCGTTCACCCTTCTTGACGATAGGCTTTTGATTGATGCAGGTGTTCTGGTTGCTCCGACGGAACTTGACGAGGGTGTAGATGTCAACCCCAGAGGCGTCGCCACCGTCCTCGCCCCTCCCATCCGAGGCGCGCACGATAATCCGTTCGGCGCTCACCGACTCCACCACGCCGCCGCGTCTGGCAACCATCACCGCCCCAGAATCCTTGGCCGAGGCATGTTCCATTCCGGTTCCCACCTGCGGGGCTTCCGGTCGCAAGAGCGGAACCGCCTGGCGCTGCATGTTGGCCCCCATGAGCGCCCGGTTGGCGTCATCGTGCTCCAGGAAGGGGATCAGGGAAGTGGACACCCCGACCAGTTGCTTCGGGGACACATCCATGTAATCGATCTTGTTCGGGGGAACCATGACAAAGTTGCCGCCGGAACGCGCCGATACCCGATCCGAAACGAGACGCCCCCGCCCGTCCAGCTCCGCGTTGGCCTGGGCGATGGTGTACTTCTCCTCTTCATCGGCCGTCAAGTACTGGATCTGGTCAGACACCACCCCGTCCTTCGCCTTGCGATAGGGGGTCTCGATAAACCCAAAATCATTGACGCGGGCGTAGGTCGACAGGCTGGCGATGAGGCCGACATTGGGGCCTTCCGGCGTCTCGATCGGACACATCCGGCCATAGTGGGTTGGGTGCACGTCCCGGACCTCGAACCCTGCCCGCTCCCGCGACAGCCCTCCGGGACCCAAGGCCGATAAGCGCCGCTTGTGGGTCAGTTCGGCCAGCGGGTTCGTCTGATCCATAAACTGCGAGAGCTGAGAGCTGCCAAAGAACTCCTTCAGCGCCGCTGTGACCGGCTTGGCGTTCACCAGGTCGTGCGGCATCAGGGTCTCCAACTCCTGCGTGCTCATCCGCTCTCGAACCGCCCGCTCCATCCGAGCAAGCCCGATCCTGAACTGGTCTTCCAAGAGCTCGCCGGCGGACCGGACGCGCCGATTGCCTAAATGGTCGATATCGTCAATGGAGATCCCTTGTTCCCCATGCTTCAGTCGGAGGAGGTAGCGGATGAGCTCCACGATATCGTCCACGTTCGCCACTCGCCCCTCCAGTCCGGCGGGCCGGTGCCGACGACTGATGAGGGTGCGGGCCTCGAGGGGCAGGTCCATCCCTAGCTTGCGATTCATCTTCAGGCGGCCCACCTTGGAGAGATCGTAGCGCCGCGAGTTAAAGAAGATGGACTCCAAGAACGCCTTGGTCGCGTCCTCGTTCGGCGGATCGCCCGGCCGCATCCTCCGGTAAATCTCCGTCAGCGCCTCCTTCTCGGAGCGGGTCGAGTCGCGCAGGATAGTCTCCCGGATGTCGAACACCTCCCGCCCGTCCAGGCTTGAAAGCACCGCGAAGTCCCGACTCCCGCTTTTCAGGATTTGATCAAGCGCGTCTTCCGTGATCTCGTGTGCGCATTCCAGGATCACTTCGCCGGTCTTCGTATTCACGATATCTGCGGCCGCGATCCGGCCGATGACATCCTCCTTGTAGAGGGGCACCTGTGTGACTTTTAGGGCCTGGAGCCGTTTTTGGGCCGCCTTGGTAATCCGCTTGGTCGCCCCGAGGATCGGCTGCTTGGAGTGAGGGTCAGGTATCTCCCGGCCGACGCGGAAGCTGGTAGCGCCGGGCGAATTCACACCGAGCAGCAGCTCCTTGCCCTTCTGGACGTGGATGACGTCCCGCTCATAGAAGAGGCTCAAAATCTGCTCGTTGCTGCTGTAGCCGATGGCCCGCAACAGGATCGAGGCCAGAAACTTCCGTCGCCGGTCTACGCGGACATGAAGGACGTCGCTCCCATCGAACTCGAATTCCAGCCATGAACCTCGATACGGGATCAGTCGGGCCGAGTAGAGGATCTTCCCGCTCGGGTGGGTCTTCCCCCCATCATGGTCGAAAAACACCCCAGGGGACCGGTGAAGCTGGCTGACCACCACTCGCTCCGTGCCGTTGATGATGAAGGTGCCGTGCGCCGTCATGACAGGCATCTCACCAAGATAGACCTCTTGTTCTTTGATGTCCCGGATGCTCTTCGCTTCGGATCCGGATTGTTTATCCCAGACCACCAAACGCAGCGTCACCTTGAGAGGAACAGAGAACGTCATTCCTTTTTCGCGACATTCCTCAGCGCTATACTTGGGTGCCCCGAACGCGAATTTCACGAACTCCAGCGAGGCGGAGTCGTCGTAGTCGAAAATCGGGAAGATGCTGGTAAAGACCCCCTGAAGGCCGATCTCTTCACGCGCATGGGGAGAGATCCTCATCTGAAGAAACTGATCGAAGGACCGCCGCTGGACCTCAATCAGATTGGGAATGGAAATGACCTCTTTGATCTTAGCGAAGCTGCTCCGCTCGGCAGCCACGCTCTTCTTGGCGAGAGCCATGCTCCTGTTACTCCTTTTCTCCCCGTCTTATTTGAGCTCTACAGTTGCGCCGGCCGCCTCCAGCTTTCCCTTCATCTGCTCCGCCTCGGCTTTCGATAGCCCCTCCTTGACCGGCTTCGGCGCGCCATCCACCAAATCCTTGGCCTCCTTCAACCCAAGCCCGGTGATCGCCCTGACCTCCTTGATGACTTGAATCTTCTTCTCCCCCACACCTGCCAAGATCACCGAAAACTCCACCTTCTCCTGAACCGCTGCGGTGGCCGCAGGTCCACCCGGGCCGGCGGTCACAGCGGCGACTGGCGCCATCGCGGCGGCGGACACGCCGAATTTCTCTTCGATCCCTTTTACGAGCTTGCTCAGGTCCAGGACAGTCCAACTCTCGATCGACTCCAGCACATCATCAACTGTCACCTTTGACATCGCCTCTCCTCTCCTTCATTGCTCCATCGACACGTGTCCCGAAGCTTCCCCGGCCGCTCAAGGCTGGGGCTGTTCATGTTCCCTCCTCTGTCTCATCGCTGTGAAGACCATAAGAAGGGAATACAGTGGTCCTTGAAGCGCCACCGCAAGGCCCCGAAGGGGAGATTGCACCACACCGGCAAGCTTGGCCAGAAGCACCTCCCGGGGCGGCAGCTCAGCGAGGGCCAGCGCATCCTGCTTGCCCAATACCTTTCCTTCCACGAAGCCGGCCTTGATCTGGAGGGTCGGCTTGGTTTTTGCGTAAGAGGCAAGAAGCTTGGCCGGCACAGTTGGATCACCCTTGCCAAGGGCAATGGCCGTGGGGCCGACAAGATGAGGTCCCAACTCTTGCAGCTCCGTCCCGTGGGTGGCCAATCTGGCGAGACTATTCTTGACGACCCGCAGCGCCACCGACTGCTGGCGCAGCAACTTTCTCAGTTCCGTCAACTCGCTCACGCTGAGGCCCTTATGGTCTGCCAGCATGGCGGCCTTCGCCCCTGCCAACAGGCTTTTGAGCTCATCGACGACCGCGGCTTTCTCGTCCCGTTTCACCGTAACCTCCATCGCTGCACGATGCGCCGCTCCGCTAGCTCTTGACCAGCCCTGAAAGGGTATTCAGGTCGATCTGCACACCCGGCCCCATCGTGGACGAAATAGCAACGCCCTTGAGGTATCGCCCCTTGCTCGATGCCGGTTTCGCCCGGACCAAGGCCTCCAGCAGCGTCACAGCATTGTCATATAGCTGAGTCTGCGTGAAGGACGCTTTCCCGAATGGGACATGGACGATCCCGGCCTTTTCGACGCGATACTCAATCTTGCCGCCCTTAAATTCCCGGACTGCCCTTCCGACATCGAACGTCACGCTTCCGGTCTTCGGATTGGGCATCAGGCCTCGAGGACCCAGGACCTTTCCAAGGCGTCCCACCAGGCCCATGACGTCGGGGGTGGCGATCGCCCGGTCGAAATCAAGCCACCCCTGCTGGATCTTCTCGATCAAATCCTCGCATCCGACATGATCGGCTCCGGCCTCCCGAGCCTCCTTCTCTTTCTCGCCCTTCGTGAAGACCAATACGCGGACCCCTTTCCCTGTTCCGTGCGGCAGCACCACCGTGCCCCGCACCATCTGATCCGCATGCTTCGGATCGACTCCCAGCCGTACGGCAATTTCGACTGTCTCGTCGAACTTGGCCTTGGCGTTCGACTTCACCACCTCGATGGCGCCGGCCAAATCGCGTGGGCCGGCCTGTGTTACCGCCTCGGTGGCGGCTTCGTAACGTTTTCCAGCTCTCGGCATCTCTCACTCCATAAGAGCAGGGTAGAGGGTAAAGGGTGTAGGGGTTAGAAAAGCAACCGGATCCCGTTCCCCCCTCAACCCTAGACCCTGGACCCTCTACCCTAACCCCTAGACCCTGCTACCCTATACCCTGTACCCTCGTTCTTAGACCACTTCGATCCCCATGCTCCTGGCCGTTCCCTCGACGATCCTGACGGCCGATTCGAGGGCCAAAGCATTCAGGTCCGGCATCTTCGTCCTGGCGATCTCCTCTACTTGCCTCCTCGTCACTTTCCCCACCTTCACCCGGTTCGGCTCCTTCGAGGCCTGAGCGATACCGGCAGCCTGTTTCAGCAAGATTGCGGCGGGCGGGGTCTTGGTAACGAAGCTAAAGGAGCGGTCCCCATAGATGGTGATCACAACGGGAATCACCAGGCCCTCTTGCGCCGACGTCTGTGCGTTGAAGGCCTTACAAAACTCCATGATGTTGACCCCGTGCTGGCCGAGGGCGGGTCCCACCGGCGGGGAAGGGTTGGCCGTCCCGGCCGGAACTTGAAGCTTTACAACGGCTGTAATCTTTTTAGCCATAGGGCCCCCAAGAGATAAGCGATCTCAGGTGTTAGATCTTTGATCGTGGATCGGCGGTGGAACGCTCCACGCAAGCGAACCCCTAAGATCCAGAATCTACGATCCAGCATCGCTCCTTCTCACTAGACTTTCTCGACTTGGAGAAACTCCAGATCCACCGGGGTCGGCCGCCCGAAGATGCTCACCATCACCTTCAGCCGCCCCTTGTCCGGCTTGACCTCATCAACGAGGCCAGTGAAGTTTGCGAAGGGACCATCGATGACCCGAACACTCTCTCCGCGAAGGAACATCACCTTATGTTTCGGTCGTTCAGCCCCCTCCTCCACCTGCTGCAGAATGGTCTGAACCTGTTCCTCCGGGACCGGAGTCGGGTGCGTAGCCGGACCGACGAAGCCTGTGACCTTGGGCGTATTCTTCACCAGGTACCAGAGTTCTTCCGACATCTCCATCTTGATCAGGACATATCCGGGAAAAAATTTCCGTGATGAAACTTTTCGTTTTCCTTGCTTGAGCTCCACCACGTCCTCGGTGGGAATCAAGATCTGCGATATCTTACCGGACATCCCCAGGGCGGCGGCGCGCTGTTCGATGCTGGCTTTCACCTTGCCCTCGAAACCCGAGTAGGTATGGATCACATACCAATTCTGCGACATGACCTGGCCTGCTTGAACCATTGCACTTCGTTATCTCAGCACGTACGCGACCAGCTTCTGCAACGTCACGTCCACAATCCCGAGAAAGAACGAGAGAATGAAGACCGACACGATGACGACGATAGTGGAACCCACCACCTCTTTCCTTGGGGGCCAGTTGACCTTCTTCAGTTCTGTCCTGACCTCACGTATGAAACGAGCCAATTGCTGCCATCGTTCCGTTATCGCCACCATTTGACTCCTCCCCTCACGTCATGCCGCGAGGAGCCGCGGTCCTTGCCCGCTCCCGCTCTCCGACTCCGCCGGTGAATCGCTCCTTTTGCCGGGAGCCACGGGTCTCGGAAGCAACATCTTACAAAGGCTGACCCCCGAACACCAACCCAAGATTCGGGGGCCTTTCACCTTGGAACGCAGAACCCTCAATCGCCTGCACATGGCAGGCCAGGAGGGATTTGAACCCCCAACCCCCGGATTTGGAGTCCGGTGCTCTGCCGTTAGAGCTACTGGCCTTTTCCGGGTCCCAGGTTCCGAGTTCCAGGTTCCGGGTTGATGCTCGCGATCCGCCAACGTGGAACCTGGAACGTGGCACTTGGAACTGTTCTACTTTGCTTCTTTGTGGGGAGTGTGTTTGCGACACCAACGACAAAACTTTTTCAGCTCGATCCGGTCGGGCGTATTCTGCTTATTCTTGGTCGTTGAGTAGTTCCGTCGCTTGCACTGACCGCAGGCTAAGGTGATGATTTCGCGCATCGATGCTCCGCTAGTTCATAATTATCTATCGAAGATACCTTGACACTGAACCCCGAATCCGCCCCCCCCGCCTCTTACTTGCACGCCAACACTGTCCCCTCTGTTGGTGGGCCACCCTGCCGGGCCAAGTAACGAGCATAGCAAGGCGCGGCCCCTGGGGCCACACCCACTTCGCGGGTACCCGGCGTACGTTCCCAGGTACACCGCAGGGAGTGCCACGGGGCCAGCAACGCCGCTAGGCGAAGTTAATTGGCCCGGCAC
>JACPQX010000015.1 GCA_016190255.1 Candidatus Methylomirabilis oxygeniifera
CCATGGGACCCATCGATAGTTAGAACCGCGGACGAGCTCATGCCACTGCCCAGATAGTCCCCCTCACCTTTATCCTCTCCCCCCCCGGGGGAGAGGAGTTCTCTATTATGGTTCCCCTCTCCCCTCTGGGGAGAGGGTTCGGGTGAGGGGAGTTGGGGGTATCCGTGGGTTGTCAGCAGTTCTCCTTATCCGCCTTGGTTTCTCGCGTGGGCCTCCTCATTCTCTTCTTCGCAGGATCATTCCCACTCGTCGTGTGGCCGAACGCGGTGGTCCTGGCTCAGGATCGGGCCCCTGCCCGGGGGCGACCCCCGGGTCCTGTCCGCGAGAAGGAGAGTCGGTACGCGGAAGCGACGCGGGTCGTGGCCGACCGCCTGGCCGCCGCCTTTCCCCGAGTGGAGGGAATGATTATCGGCTTTGAAGGAGACCAGGTTCTGATCGATCGTGGAACGGCAAATGGTGTCTTTCAGGGGATGGAACTTGAAGTCTTTCGCGAAGGGGAGGAGTTCAAACACCCCCTCACCATGGAGACGTTGGGACGGTTAGATAAAGACGTGGGAATGCTTCGCGTCCTGCAGGTTCGGGAACGATACGCCGTGGCGGCCATCACCAGGCGGGTTGAGAAGACCGAGATACGGCAGGGCGATCAGGTTCGGGTCTCGATGGCGCGTATGATTGTGGCCTTTCCGAATGTCGAAGTAGAAGACGTCAGAGACACGAACACCCGAACGGTGACCAAGGATTTCGCGGCTGCCCTGCTTCGAACAGGTCGCTTTGAGTTGATCGAGGATCGGCAGTTGCGATCAATGGTGCTCGCCGATAAGAACCTGGCGGCCGCGGAATTTGCGGACCCTCGCGTCCTCAAGCAGCTTGCCGAGAGGGGCAAGGCGCAAGCACTGCTGCTGTGTCGTCTTACGCCCCGCGAAAGTGGCGCCTCCCTCGACGTCCAGGTATTCTCAACGCTGACCGGCAACCCTCTCCTGTTAGCCAGCGCGGAGGTGAAGCCGGCTGCCGCCGCTCACAAGCGACCGTCCCCCGCCGGTCCGAAGGACTCAGGGGCCCCACGGAGCCGTCCGCCTGGGCTTGCGACGGGCGCCTCTACAGAATCGCCGATCTCCTCCCACGGCGGATCCGCCCCGCGCCCTGCCCAATCTCGGTTGTCTTCTGAAGGATTCCGACTTGGGGCCGAGTTCGACGGGCCGATGCAGGCCCTGGCCGTGGGAGACCTGGACGGTGACGGCACGCCGGAGCTGCTGCTGGCTGCGGCCGATCGGCTCTTGCTTCACCGGATCGAAGGCCGACGCCTCCATCCCCTCACGGAGCTGGCCTTCAATGGCAAGGAAACGGTTGTGGTTCTCGAGACAGCCGATCTCACAGGCGACGGCCTGGCCGAGGTCATCGTGGGCCTCTCGCAGAAGGGCCGGGTTCGTTCCCTCATTGTGCAGTTGAAAGACGGGCGGCTCGCGCCCGTATGGGAGATGCCCAACCTGGTCCTCCGAGCACTGTCCTCCGATGGAACAGCGGCCGGGCTCTTTGGCCAGGAGGTTCCGCAAGCAGGTCGCCCCTCGGGCCCGATTCACCGTTACACGTGGGATGGCCGTAGCTACGCCCGGGGCCAAACGCTCGATGCGCCGCCGGGGCTCCCTCTGCTGGGATTACACCTTGCAGATCTTGGCGGCGGCGCGGGGACCCGGTTTCTGGCTCTGAAGGAGGGAGGGGTTCTTGAAGTCCATTCCCAGTCCGGGAAGCTTGCAAGTTATTCAGATGGCGGGCGTTTGACCGCCTCAAGGCGCGGTGCGAGCCCTCGGATCCTTGTCGAGGGCGGCGAAGACGCAGCGCAACCCGAAATCATCGTGGGGCAGGAAGAAGCAAGCGGACCTGCAATGTTGCGCTGGATAACGCGGCGCAAGGCAGTGAGGTTGACCGCCCTGAGATGGAATGACGCCCGGCTTGAGCGGGCGTGGCAGACCCCTCTTTTCGAGGGAACCCTGGCCGATTATGGCGTCGCTGATCTTGGAGGGGGGCTCGGGCGCCACCTCCTGTTGCTGGTGGTGAAAGAAGGCAGGCTGGGGTTCGGCGGAAAAAGCGAAATCCAGGCGATTCGCCTGCGGTAAAGCAGTCAGGGTCTAACCCGGATTATTCATGAACGGGCTTGACACTCTCACCCGAAGCTGTCTCCTCCCCTTTGTAAGGGGAGGTTGGGTGGGGTAGAGCCGCCGGCACTCTACCTCCCCGCGCCCCTCCTTACAAAGGAGGGGGGTCAAGAGCTCCGGGCGGCGATCAGCCGGCGGCCCGGGGCCTTTCTGGGGTGCGTGGCGAGATACGCGGCCAGCGCCTCGCGTACCACGTCCGCAAGCGAGCGACGTTCCATGAAGGCGATCTCGCGGAGCGCCTCGTGCTGGGCTGCCTCGATCGCGGCGAACAGCGTCACCGGGGCCGTGAGCCTCTTCTCTCCCACCCGCTCGCTGCTGCGGTGCGGGCTCACCCTTGCTGCTGCTTTAGTCTTCATCCCTGATCTCCTCCTCACTGACAATGAGTTGCTCGACGGGTCCAACGAACTTGAGATAGATCGCCTTCTGCCGGAACCGCTGGCAGAGCACGTCCCGCGCGTAGGCGCGCAGCCACGTGCGGGCGGCTTCCGTATCTGGACGGTGATCCATCCGGCTGGGGCATCAGTCATGACCCCTCTCCTGGAATTCGACTAGTGCCGTTCCAACTATTTACGCCTAAATGGTAAGGCCGGGGAAAGCGATAGTTCTTAGCACGACACCTGTCGACAGTTGCCGCAACAAGTTGGAACGGCACTAGCAGGTCTATGGCAAGTATCCTAGCATACTAGCATGCTATTGTAAAGCTATCGGTCGGTCCGGTGCTGTCCTAAGTTGAAGGGAATGAGCCATGTGTCATTGCGAGGGCACGGAGTGTCCCCTTCGACCACACTCAGGGCAGGCTCCGCAATCCCACCGTTCTTCGCAGCCCCAAGAAC
>JACPQX010000020.1 GCA_016190255.1 Candidatus Methylomirabilis oxygeniifera
GGTCTGCGCGAGTGCCTGGTAGCGCCCGACCGGAGGGTCGGGCGAGGATTGAAACATGTCTGCGAGGTGTCCGAGTGTTTCGAGTTCGGTGTAGCGCCCGACCTGAGGGTCGGGCGAGGATTGAAACAGCCGTTCCACCTTCTCCGCTTCCACCTGGAGGGCGTAGCGCCCGACCTGAGGGTCGGGCGAGGATTGAAACACGCGTGCGGTCGATGAGGCCACGGCGGGCCTCACGTAGCGCCCGACCTGAGGGTCGGGCGAGGATTGAAACCCAGCGCTTGCCAAGTCGCTGTTTGGCGTCGAGAGTAGCGCCCGACCTGAGGGTCGGGCGAGGATTGAAACAAGATCTTGACGAGGGCTTGCGATTCGTCAACTGGTAGCGCCCGACCTGAGGGTCGGGCGAGGATTGAAACATGATGCAGGCTATTACGGGGTGGGAGCCGTCGATGTAGCGCCCGACCTGAAGGTCGAGATCCATGCGCTTTCTTGGGACCTCTTTCGGAAAGCCAATGCGATCTCTTGGGCCTATAAAATCGCTATCTATGATGCCACCTACATTGCACTGGCGGAAATCGTGGGGTTTCCTCTGCTGACGGCTGACGGGGTGCTTCTAAAGCGGATGAAGGGGCACAGCATCGTCCTCCGGCTACGCGACCTAGCCGTCAAGGAGCGCCGGTGAGTACCAGAACGACACAATTCTGGAAGTCGATTGAGTCCAAGAAGATCGAAAAGCTTCGATCCTTGCGAGGGAAACTGGACCTCAATGTGGATCTCAAGCGATTGAGGAAAGACCGGACCGCCATACACACAGACTCGCTGAAATCGGTAAGGTGAGCCATCGTGAGTGATATTCTTGTGGATACCTCGGTTTGGATCGTAGGGGCGCTGCTTGCCGCGCCCTGGCCCGGAAACATGAAGCGCGAACCAGGATAGTTGTTCTAAAGGCGTCATGCCTCGAAATGATCAAGTCACCCGCCAGTGGCATATCCTCCGACGGTTGGAAAACGCCCAAGGCGCCACGCTCGACGAGATCGCTCAATCCCTGCCCGATGATTTTCCGAAGCACCTCCGCACCATACGACGCGACCTGGCCGCGCTCGAGGCCGCAGGCTTTCCTCTCCTCACGGAGCGGGTGGAGGGGCGCGTTCGCTGGAGATTGATGGAAGGCTACCGGCGCATCCCGGCGCTTACCTTCTCTCCTACGGAGCTCATGGCATTGATGTTCAGTCGAGACCTGCTCAAGCCTCTGGAAGGAACCGAGATCAAGGGGGCCCTGGACTCCGCACTGAACAAAGCCACTGCCGCGCTGCCGCCGCAAGGGCAGTCTTACGTCAGGCAGATGCAGGGCTTCTTCTCAGTCGGGCTTGGTCCCCACAAGACGTATCGACAGCACCGGGACACCATTGATCGAGTCACGCAGGCAATCACGCAGCTCCGCACCCTCCAGATGCGATACTACTCCGCTTCCCGCAATACGACTACTCGGCGGGAGGTGGACCCCTACTGTCTGTGGTATGTAGCCGGAGCCCTGTATCTGATTGCCTACTGCCACTGGCGTCAGGATGTACGCCTCTTCGCCGTGGACCGCGTCCGGTCGCTGACCGTCACGGATCATCCCTATCAGATGCCGCTCGGCTTTGACGTGGAGGTGTATGTGCAAGACGCCCTCGTTGTGATGAGAGGAGAGCGGATCACGGTCGATCTGTTGTTCAGCAAGACTGCTGCCGCCTGGGTGAAGGATCGCCTCTGGCACCCGAGCCAGACCCTGACCCCGCTCAAGGGAGGGCGTCTGAGAATGACCCTGGCGGTCGCGGATACGCCGGAGTTGGTGGGATGGATTCTGAGCTTCGGCGGCAAGGTTCAGGTGTTTGCGCCCGCAGCCCTTGCAGAGAAGGTGCGCGATGAGGCCCGGAAGATCGTCTCTGAAAGGCTTGCTTAGGCGACCACGGTGAGGCCTAGGGCTCTGAAGTCTTCGTCAAACGAAAGGCAGGGGATGTTCTCCAGGAGGGTGGTCACGACAACGAAGGAGATGGCGTCACAGAGGGAGAGTCGCCGCGACCTGACATGACGGCGAAACACTTCCTCCGCTTCCGCAAAGACCGCCGCCGTGACCTGCACCAGCGAGAGTGCCGGCTTGATCACGTCGAGGAAGTCGGTGGCGACCTGGGGATGCAGACGGTAGGTGAGCAACGTGACCGTTTCACTGACCACCTCCCACGTAGAGAACATTTGGATGCGTTCATTTCGGCAGTATTCCAGCAGCTCTCCGGCGCGATGGTAGTGCCGGTCACTGCGCGCAAGGGAGGCATAGAAGAACCCGGTGTCGCAGAAGACGCGGTCCGAAGGAATCAACGGATGACACCCTTGGGGCCGTACAGGTGCTCCTTGACGCGGCTGGAGACATCATGCGTCCGCGCCTTCCGGCCCTTCTGCATCAGCTTCTTTCGGAGCGTGAGGAGACGACGGGCGGCCTCGCCGGGTTCCGGCAGCGGTTGGATCGCCCTGAGCTCCGCTGCAACCTCGTCGTGCACCGTAATCTGTACGCTTGCGCCCACGTCTTTTCGGACCTGGCGGACCAGTTCGGGCAGCCGCCGCCGCGCCTCGCTAATTGAAATCTTCATGGTTACCTCCATTGGGACTTGGAACGAGTGTACAATGGTGTACAGATTAGGTCAATGGAAAAGTGACCCCGGATGTCCTAGCAGGTTGGTATAGGGAAACCCAGCAGAGCAGGGGATTCGATGGCGTGTATAGATTTAGCCTTCCTGCTGATGTATTGGGGGGTTATTTGGGGGGCATACTATTCGAAGGGGTCGGCGACATCGAGGAAGTCGAATTTCCTGAAGTCTCGATCGACCGTGTACAGCTTGCCCACGCCGTGCTGTCGAAGGAGAGCCGCCAGGTGAGCGTCGGGGACGAGGTTGCCGCGCACAGGGAAGTGGGCGGTCACCCCACGGTAACTCTCAAGGAATCCCTCCCCCTCCGAGAGCATGCGCACGTGCGGCAGGCTGAGGAGGGACTCGACGTTACCGAGGGCATCGTCGGGCGAGAGAGGTCGGGCGAAAATTCGCGGATGCGTGGCAATGCGGAGATAAGCTATCAGCGTGGACCAGGCGATGCAGAACAGGTCCGGGTCCGAGGCGCGCTGCTTCAGAAAACGGATGGCCTCCGCATGCTTGGGGCTGGACGTGTCCGAAGCGTAGAGAAGGACGTTGACATCGACCGAATAGCTCATTCGTCGCCGCGGTCGAGGACCCCGTACACGGCTTCTTTATCGGAGAGGGCGACGAGCGCGTGCATGGGGCGGGAGACCCACTGGAGTTTGGGGAGTTCAGGAGGGCTCTTCCGCCGGGCAAGGGCTTCCGCCAGGAGCTGCGAAACGATCTTGCCCAGGGAGCGCCCCTCCTTCTCCTGCAACTTCTTAAGTTCTCTCAGAAGCGGGGCATCGATGTTCAACGTCGTCCGCGGCATGATGCCATGATGCTAACACTGGCCGCATCTGATGTCAAGCAGCATAGTGACGTGGGACAGGGGGGTTGACACCTGCGGCCCCCCAGCTTTCGCATGGAGGAGGCTTGGCCTATCGGAGGCAGTGGCTGCGTGACCTATCAGCGTGGTGATAGAAGGCTGACCCGGCGGGGCATCAGTCGGGGAGGGCGGAAGTCAACGTGGGGAACAACATCCCGCAGATACATTCACGCGGGCATCAGCCTGGAGAGTTAGGCGTGCGGCGCTGGGGTAGACAGAGAGGCGGGGACTTGGTCGGCAGCGAGGGGCGGCGGTCCACCCCAGATGAGGACGTCGGGACACAGATCGGCGCCATTGCTCCAGACTACGGTTCCGCCCTCGGCGTGGACTTCCCGGAATCTCTGTGGGTCCTGGAGCAGTTCTTCGAAGATTCGCCCGCTCATGAGCGGACGGATGTCCCGGTCGATCACGGCATCGTTAGTGAGGTGGAGACGCAAACGAAACCCCTCCAAGGGCTCGACTGCGCGAATCCTGATGAGAGCCATGAGAGTGTCTCCTTACTCTAAGGGAGCAATCGGTCGCGGCGGCTCGCCCCCGCATGCCAACCGCCAGTCCTCCCGGATGGCATCGCGGTGCAGCGCAGCCCATTCGAGGTCCAGGGCCAGCGCGCGTCTCGGCAGATCTCCTCGGTACACTTCCAGCGTTTCTATGACGATCAGTGCCTCGGACCCCGCATACTCGGCGTGGAAGTGTGGTGGCTGATGATCATTATAGAACATCTTGATCACAACTCCAAAGAACCGACTGATCTCCGGCATACCGTCTCTCCCGGCAGTGCGGGGAATGCTCCTGGGCCACACGGCTTTGCAACGCAACATACCACAAGGGTTCCTGATCGGACAATGAGTATCTGGCGCATCGAGTGCTTGGCTTCCGGGTCGAGGGAGCCGCGGCGGCGTATGGGAGACGGCGGCATCGAGCATCGTCGCAGTGATAAGAAGACTGTCCGGGCCAAATCTTGGTGTGGCAAGCCTCCTGAACACCAGAATCGCGGTTCAGACCAGCGTGCAGGTCGTACGGGCCTTCGTCCGGCTCCGGGAAATCCTGGCAACCCACAAGGACCTCGCCCGCGAGTTGAAGGAACTCGAGAAGAAATACGACGCCCAATTCAAGGTGGTGTTCGACGCGATCCGCGCGCTGATGACCCCTCCACGACTCCAGCGGCGGCCGA
>JACPQX010000005.1 GCA_016190255.1 Candidatus Methylomirabilis oxygeniifera
CCTCCGGGATCGTCAGCGCCAAGGGTCGGTTCATCGGCGAGGGACCGAACCATAACTTCATCCAGACCGACGACTAGATCAATCGGGGAAATAGCGGTGTACCCCTGCTCAACATCAACGGCGAGGCGGTCGGGATCAACACCGCGATCTTCAGCCCCACTGGCGGATCCATCGGCATCGGCTTTGCGATCCCCATCGATATGGCCAAGGAGGTTCTGCCGCAGCTCAAGGACCGCGGGAGCGTGACCCGGGGATGGCTTGGCGTGTCGATCCAGCAGATTACTCCGGAGCTGGCCAAGACGTTCGGCCTGAAGCAGTCGAATGGCGCCCTGGTGTCGGACGTGGTCGATGGCTCGCCGGCGGAAAAAGCCGGGGTCAAGCAGGGCGATGTCATTGTGGAGTTCAACGGCAAGAAAGTGAAGTCCTCCTCCGAGCTTCCCCACATCGTGGGCAGCACGACCGTCGGAAAAGAGGTCGTGATGAAAATCATCCGCGATGGAGAGGAGCTGCCCTTGCAGGTCAAGGTTGGCGAGCTGAAAGACGAGCAGTTGGCCGCCCTGGCTCCATCCCCTACGAAGTCCAGGCTTGGGTTCGACGTCCAGCAGCTTACGCCGGAGCTATCGCGCAAGTTTGGAATCAAGGATGACAGGGGTGTCGTGATAACAGGTGTCGAGCCTGATAGCCCCGGCGAGGCGGCCGGCCTGCAGCCGGGCGACCTGATCCTGGAGATCAACCGGGCGAAGGTGGCCACCGTGAGCCAGGCCAGGCGAGCATTGGAAAAAGCCCGGCCGGATGAACCAACCGTGGTCCTGGTGAAGCGGGAGGGCAACACGCGGTACGTGGTGATCAGGTCCGAAGGGTAGTCGGCGGTCTTCGCTCTGTAAGGATAGAGTCCGGCGGTGGCTCAGTGATCCCCTCGAGCACGAGTGGGGACAGGGAAAGGAGGTGGTGCGAAGAGGACGTGACGCCGTAACGGCAGGGAGGAGGTGAGCACGATGCCCGGCATTCCGCCAAAGTGCTTGGAATGCGGAGCCGACCTCCGGTATGACCCGGCACACTTAACCTTTCGCTGTTCCGTCTGCCCGCCTGTTGAGAGGTCAGCGACGGAGCTGGTTCGGGAGGGCCGAAAGGAGGCTGCGTAAAGCGTGAACCTCGACACGAACTGACGGGCAGGCTTTCTTGTGGCAGATGCTCAAGGAAGTCTGCCCATTTATTTTTTTGTCGCCTGTTTGTGCGTGGAAGACGATTCGTTCGCCGTGCGGGCGATTGCAAGCTTCGGGGAAGGAGGTCGGTTGTCGGGTCATGTAACAGATGAGGCTGCAGGAGCGCGTCAGGGGCCATCAGGAAGGGCGGGGGTAGCCGAGCTTGCTCTGCTCTTCCTGCGACTTGGTCTGGTTGGGTTTGGCGGGCCTGCCGCACACATCGCCATGATGGAAGACGAGGTCGTCAGCCGTAGGCGGTGGCTTTCCCGAGAACAGTTCCTCGATCTTCTTGGTGCCACCAATCTTATCCCCGGCCCGAACTCAACGGAAATGGCCATCCATATCGGAATGGTCCGGGCGGGGCTGTCTGGACTCATCGTGGCCGGCCTCTGCTTCATCGTGCCGGCCACAGCCATCACCCTCGGATTCGCGTGGGCCTACGTCCGGTATCAGGCCGTGCCGCAGACGTCGGCCATCTTGTTCGGGGTCAAACCGGTTGTGATCGCCATCATCCTGTCGGCAGTCGTCCGTCTGGGCCGGACTGCCTTCAAGACCCAGTGGCTGGCTCTTCTTGGCCTGGCTGTGCTCGTGTTGGGCCTGCGAGGCGTCAATGAGATCGTGCTTCTCTTGGGCGGGGGCGCCGTAGGTATCCTGTGGTCTACTCTGCGCCGTGGCCCCTTCAGGACCGTCGGTCTCGGCCTCTTGGGAGTGATCGGACTCACCGCAATCCTTCCGATCGTCGTGGGGGCGGTGGGCGGTGATGCCTCAGGCTCAATAGTGAACGCTCCGCCTTCGCTTAAAGCCATCGGTCTGTATTTCCTCAAGATCGGAAGTGTCTTGTTTGGCAGCGGCTACGTGCTCATCGCCTTCCTGCGCGGCGACCTCGTCGTGGACTACCGGTGGTTGACGGAGCTACAGCTCCTTGATGCTGTCGCCATCGGACAGCTCACCCCGGGTCCCGTGTCGAGCACCGCCACCTTTATCGGGTATCTCCTGGCGGGCGCCGCTGGCGCTGTTGTCGCCACGGCAGGCATCTTTCTCCCCTCGTTTCTGTTTGTCCTCGCCACGAATCCCTTAATTCCCCGCATTCGTCGTTCGGCCACCGCTGCCAGCTTCCTCGATGCCGTCAATGTCAGCTCCATCGGACTGATGGCAGCAGTCACCGTGGAGTTAGCCGCTGCAGCCCTGAAGGGCTGGGCAGGGTGGGCCATTGGCCTGGCTGCCGTCGTGGGGCTGGTGAAGTTCCGCGTGAATCCGGCGTGGCTGGTGGTCGGGGGAGCGGTGGCAGGGTGGGCACTGAATTAATGTCCGATTGACACCCCAAGGACCGCATGGTAGAAGAGCCTATCGGAGCGGGCTACGATGGCACTTCAGGTCAACGAGATCTTCTATAGCATTCAGGGGGAATCGACCTTCACCGGCCGACCGTGCGTCTTCGTCCGCCTGACCGGGTGTAACCTTCGGTGCCGGTGGTGCGACACCGGATACGCGTTCTACGAGGGCCGGGCGCTCACGGTCGAGCAGGTGCTGGAACAGGTTCGGGCGTACAAGTGTCCCCTTGTCGAGATCACGGGCGGCGAACCGCTTCTCCAGGACGAGGTCCATTCGCTGATCGACCGGTTGCTGGCGGAGGGGTATGAGGTGCTGGTCGAAACCGGGGGCAGTCTCGATGTCGGTCGCCTCGATCCCCGAGTGGTCAAGATCCTGGACCTCAAGGCGCCGGGGAGCGACATGGACCGCCTCAACAATCTCGACAACCTTCAGTATCTTGACCGGAAGGATCAGATTAAATTCGTCGTGGTGGATCGGCGGGATTACGAGTGGGCCAGGCGGATGATGGCGGAGCACGCCCTGGCCGAGAAGGCTCAGGTCCTGTTCTCCCCGGTGTTCAGCGAGCTGCACCCAAGAGAGCTGGCCGAATGGATCCTCGCTGACCGGCTTCCTGCTCGACTACAGATTCAGCTCCATAAGTATCTCTGGGATCCGGATCAGCGGGGCGTGTAGTGAGCCTGTCTGCGTGCGACGCACAGGCAGGCAAGAGGGCCGTCGTCCTCTTGAGCGGCGGGATCGATTCGGCGACGGCGGCCGCGGTGGCCAGGGACGAGGCGTATGAGCTTCACGCCCTCACCTTTCGCTACGGTCAGCGCCACGTGCGCGAGGTGGAAAGCGCGAAGAGGCTCGCCGGCGCCTTCGGTACGAAACAACACTTGCTCTTAGACCTGGACCTTCGCCAGATCGGTGGGTCGGCCTTGACCGATCGTATTCCGGTGCCGAAGGGCCGCGGAGTGGAACAGATCGGCGCCGGCATCCCCGTCACCTACGTCCCCGCCCGCAACACGATCTTCCTATCGTATGCCCTGGCATGGGCCGAGGTGCTCGGCTCGGAAGATATCTTTCTCGGCGTCAACGCCCTGGACTACAGCGGCTATCCGGACTGTCGGCCGGAATACATCGGGGCCTTCGAGCGGATGGCGAACCTGGCGACGAAAGCCGGCGTCGAGGGGCGGTTGTCTCTTTCCATCCACACCCCGCTTATCCACCTGACAAAGGCTCAGATCATCCGGCGTGGCGCGGCCCTCGGCGTCGATTTCTCCCTCACCTGGAGTTGCTACGATCCGACCCCCAGCGGGGAGCCGTGCCACGCCTGTGACAGTTGCGTCCTGCGCGAAAAAGGGTTCGCCGAAGCCGGCATCCCCGACCCAGCCTTTTCATAAGCTACTGATCTTTCAATGATAGCTACGATTTGGATTATTGAATATTCGAGGGAATAAAGTGGCACCCTTAACCGTCTAAGGGGTAAGTCGAACGGTCGGCCGCCTTAGTACAGCATTTCATAAATACGCTTACGAATCCGTTCTCCCTGAGGAGGCCTGGAAGGCCTCCTGAGGCGTCTCGAAGGATCGAAGGGAGAGGCGGTAGTCGATTCTCCAGAAGAATACGTCGCCATATTTATGAAACACAGCACTTAGTGAATCGCCATGATGTGACTTGGCTTTCCGGAGATCGCATGAGAGCTATATCCAATCAGCTCAAACAAAGGGGCACTATGACCGGCGCGCCTCTGTTCGCCGCTCGGTGTGGCGGCGCGCTGCTTACGGCCTGTTTCTACGTTCTGGCGTTTCCCGCCGCCGACCAAGGGTGGCTCGCGTGGGTCGCGCTCGTGCCGCTCCTTCTCGCGTGTGAAGGGCTGAAGCCGGGCGCGGCATTCGCCCTTGGGCTGCTCAGCGGCGTGGGGACAGCCTTCGGCATCTATCGGTGGCTGTTCGAGGTTCCCGGCTTTGGGATGCAGCACGCGACCTTTCTTGCACTCTATGTTGGGCTCTACACCGGCGCCTGGTGTGGAGGGCTTCCGCTCCTCAAACGGGCTCGGCTGCCGCTCTTGATCACCGGGCCTGCATTGTGGGTGGTTCTCGACTACCTGAAGGCACACGCAGGGTTCCTGGCGCTTCCGTGGGCGACTCTCGCCCACAGTCAGCACAAGGACCTTGCCATCCTCCAGGTGGCCAGCCTCACAGGGGAGTATGGCGTCACATTCCTGGTCGTCATGGGAAGTGTTGCGGTTACTGAGGTCGTGATGCGACGCGCCTGGCGGAGCGCCCTTGTTGTGGGGCTGCTCATAGGCTTGGCGCACGCGGCGGGCGCTGGCGTCCTGACGCACTCCGGGGGGAGGCCAGGCATCCAGGTGGCAGTCGTGCAGCCGAATATCCGCGCAGGGGAGCAACGTACCCCTTCCGACCGAGCGGCCATTACGGAAAGGCTGGAGCGGCTCACGCTCGCTGCGGCAGCCTCCCGCCCGGCGTTGATCGCCTGGCCGGAGACCGCGGTCGGTGATTTTTCCAAGGACCGGTCACTCGCCGAACGGCTTCAGGCGCTTGCGCTCGCCGCGCGGACCCCGATGATCGTAGGAGCGTCGGAGAGTTTCAAGTTTGCTCCACGAGAATCCGAGGTCGCGCTGCGCGTGCACTCGTACAACTCGGCCTACTTTGTTGCACCTGGCGAACCGATTGATGAGCCGTACCGGAAGATGCGCCTCGTCCCGTTCGCTGAGTACCTTCCGTTGGAGGGTGTAGTTCCCTGGCCCTCGTGGCTCGCGCCCCGAGTCCGCGCCATGACTCCGGGTGAGGTGCGGCGGCAATTCATGCTGCCGGATGGCGCCAGGGTCGGGGTCCTGATCTGCTGGGAGAACCTCTTCGCGGATTTCGTGCGCCCGGCAGTACAGGATGGCGCCCAACTGTTCGTCCAGCTCACGAACGACGCCTGGTTCGGGCGGACCGGAGCCCCGCGCCAACATAATCTAGCCTCTGTCCTCCGGGCGGTCGAGAACCGGACCCCGGTCGTGATCGCGTCGAACACCGGCCCGTCGCAGATCATCGATCCCTATGGTCGCGTTGTCGCCGGCGTCCCGGCCCTCTTCAACGAGGGAGTCGCCACCGGCGCCGTTCCACTCGGCTCGGGCGGGACACCCTATACCCGATTTGGAGACCTTCTCGTGTTTGCTGCTCTTGCTTGGCTTGTCCTTAGAGTGATTGTTAGCGCTGTTCATCGGCTTTCGGTCCGAGACGCCGGTTCTTGCGGAGATGCACATGCTTGGCCGATCAATGAACCCACTCATCGATAGGAGGTGTCAAATGACTCGGAGCATACCACTGCTTGGACTTTGTTTGCTCCTTACTATTTCGATGGCGACCCGCGCATCAGGTGTGGCAGAGATCGCGGGCATTAATAGGGCGCGTACTACTGACTCTGAGCCGTCTCCGTTCGTGAAGGAAGTGGACTGCACAGCGCACCCCGCTGTCACCCACCAGTTCCGGCGAGATGGGATCGCTTTCTACGAGTTCCCCGGGCGCTGTAGAGCGGTGCTATCGGACGGCGGGGTGACACCCATCACTTACCATGTGGGTGCGAGCTGGGACCCCAACAAGCGCGTCGCAATTGAGACAGGGCGGATCTACGACCTCGGCAACGTGGCGCCCGATCGGTTTCAGCCGGGGCCACCGGGCACCTACACGACCTTCATCGTACGGATGCTGTGTGATGCCGATCCGTGGCTGAACGACGCGCGGTGTGGTCTCGAGTACGCCTCCGGGGTTGATGAATTGGCAAAGTTGATCGACCGCTTCAGCCGCGGGCCGTTCCCGCTCACGAAGGGCGCCATCCCTGCCTCCAAGCGCGCAGCTCTCTTGACCGAGTACAAGCGAGCGACGGGGCAATTCGTCGGACCGCCAATGTCATACGCGGTTAAGAAGCGTGTTCCAGGAATATGGCCCAAGCAGACGCCGCCGCCCCCTCCGCCACCCAAACCGAGCGCTCCCTACGGCGCCAAATACGCACCCGGGGCGCTCCAGACCCTCAATCGCAACCAGACCAGGACGCTGGCGGTCCAGGTCACCAACGCCGGGAGCGTCACTTGGACGCCCTCTAACCCCAACCCGTTTCGCCTCTCGTACCATTGGTTCAGAGGGACGCAAGAGGTCATCCGGGATGGCCTCCGGACGAACCTCTCCGGACCCGTCGCCTTCAACAAGAGCGTGACCCTCAACGCGAACCTCCGGGCGCCTTCGAATCCCGGAACCTACATCCTCAAGTGGGACATGCTCCAGGAGGGGGTCACCTGGTTCCGCAACAAGGGGGTGCCGACCGGGGATCAGACGGTGGTGGTGAAGTGACGCCGGCGGGAGGCTCGGGGGTGGCCCAGCAGCGCCAGAAGCTGCTGCCGAAGGAGCCGTTGTGAGAGGACGATCAAACTGTCGATTGGTGCCATAACATACACTGTGGCGTCTTGCGCGCGCGCCGAAGCGTTCGCGGGGCTGGCCAGCAAATACATTCGCAAACAGGAGGTGACAGATGACTCGCGGACGTGTAGCCCTTGGACTCGTCGTGTTCTTCGCCCTTGCCATGGCGGTGGCCCCGTCGAGCGTTGTAGGTTTTGGATACACCGGGACTGGGAGGGGTCCTTACGTGAAGGAAGTCAACTGCTCCGTGACCTCCACGAAGGTCACCCACCGGTTCTTTCCAGATGGAACAGCCATCTATGGGACGGACGGGGATTGTCAGGTCAAAAAATCGAACGGGGAGACGAAGACCGTAAGATACCATGTCGATGGGGGTTGGACCCCCGGTCCTAAGGCCTTTGCGACCGAGACTGGGCGGATCTACGACCTCGGCATCGTGGCGCCCGAGCTGTTTCAGCCGGGGCCACCCGGCCACTACACAACCTTCATCATCCGGTTGTCCTGCACAGCCGATCCGTGGCTGAACGACGCACAATGTCGTCGCGAGTATGCCTCCGGGGTTGATGAATTGGGAAGGTTGTTCCCCCGCATCAGCCGCGGGCCGTTCCCGCTCACAAAGGGCGCTATCAATGCGGCGACTCGGGCAAGGCTCCGGATCGAGTACAAGCGAGCAACGGGGCAATTCGTTGGGCCACCAATAGCGACCGCCGTGCGTAAGACCGCGCCGGCATTTGCGGCCAAAAAGCAGGCGCCGTATGGCGCCGGCTACGGTGCCGGCCCGATCCCGAGCCTCACCCGGGGGCAGACAACAACCGTGAAGGTTTCGGTGGTCAACACCGGCAGCCTCACCTGGACCCCCTCCGGGGCCAACGCTTTCCGCCTCTCCTATCACTGGTACAGGGCGAACAGCGTAGGGGCCGGCACGGCCCCTCCCGCCCTTGCCGTGGTCTGGGATGGCCTCCGCACCAACCTTCCTGGGCCCCTCGGCCCCAACGAAACTAACCTTTCACCCTTGAATGCAAGCGTCCAGGCGCCCTCCACCGCAGGGACCTATGTCCTCAAGTGGGACATGGTCCAGGAGGGCTTCCCTGTGACCTGGTTCTCGCAGCGGAAGGTGCTGACGTTCGACCAGACGGTTGTGGTGAAGTGACGCTGGCGGGGAGCGTGATTGGCAGGGGAGTGACCGAAGCTACATGTTATAAGTGCTAGACCTTGGAGGTGATCGAAGATGGCGACCACGTTGCCACGGATTTCGACGGTTGTGGATCGACCGATTTACGAGGCGGTTGCAATGCTGGCGAAGAAGGACGGGGTGTCGCTATCCCAGAAGGCGAGAGTTCTTCTTCTTGAAGCCCTGGAACTTATCGAAGATGCGGGTCTTGAGGCGATCGCCGAGCGGCGGCGCAAGAATCCAGGGAAATCGATTCCTTTGGCCCACGTCAAGCGACGGTTCAAGATCAAATCTATCAAGCAATCTCTCTTGCAAACCTAATCACGGGGACACGTATCGTCCGAACCTTTCGCAGTTGTCTGGAATCTTCTATCAGCGCTGCTATCCGGAGTCCGACGTCTGCCTTAACCACCCTCTCACCGCATTGAGGGCAGACGCCTGCTGGTACGCCCTCAATCAAGATGAGCTTGCCTTTTACCCATAGATCCTGCTTGACTCGTCTCTCTTTCATCTGCTTTCCACAGACATGGCATTCACCGTAATCATACATCGATGTTTTCTCCCTCTTCTTCATTCTACAGCATTGGTGAGTGGGGGTAAACTGTGGTCGGCAACGACGATACATGCTATCATTAACCGGATTTTTCCGAGATATCAGGGAAAGCTGAAAAGGGATGTCTGAGCGAGCCGAGATCATTGAATCGGGTGCTGGCGTGACTGTCCAGGAGGGGCTGAACGCCGCTCAACAGGCGGCGGTCACGCATGGCGATGGCCCGCTGCTGGTCATTGCCGGTGCCGGCACCGGAAAGACCACGGTCATCGCCCACCGGGTCGCCCACCTGATCAACAGCAAACGGGCGCGACCGGAGCAGGTGCTGGCCCTGACCTTCACCGAGAAGGCGGCGGCGGAGATGGAGCGGCGGGTGGACCTGCTGGTCCCATATGGGTTCACCGACACCTGGATCTCCACCTTTCACGCCTTCGGGGACCGTGTCCTTCGGGAACACGCACTGGTGCTCGGGCTGAGCCCGGACTTCCGCCTTCTCACAGAGGCGGAGCAGGTGATCTTCTGTCAGGAACATCTCTTCGATCTACCGCTCGACTACTTCCGGCCGCTTGGCAATCCAATGAAGCACGTGCGCGCCCTGCTTCGACTGTTCAGCCGCGCGAAGGATGAAGACATTTCGCCAAAGGAGTATGCGGCCTTTGCGGAGCAACTGGAGCAGCAGGCGATCGCCGCTCCCGAGGATAGCACCCTGGTGGAACGCGCGAGACGGGAGGTGGAGATCGCGTGGACCTATCGGCGCTATCAGGAGCTGATGACCCGGGAGGGGAAGCTGGACTTCGGGGACCTGATGACGAACACGCTCACACTCTTTCGCGAACACCCGCTGGTCTTGCAGCGGATGCAAGAGCGATTTCGGTATATTCTGGTCGATGAGTTCCAGGACACGAATTACGCGCAGCTTCAGATCGTGAAGCTTCTGGCCGCCACACACCGGAATGTCACCGTGGTGGGCGACGATGACCAATCGATCTTCAAGTTCCGGGGGGCTTCTATCAGCAATATCCTGAACTTCCGAGAGGAGTTTCCAGAGTCACACACGGTGGTCCTGGTCGAGAACTACCGCTCGCCCCCGGACGTCCTTGATGCGGCCTACCGCCTGATCCAACACAACAATCCGGATCGGCTTGAATACCGGGAAGGGGTGGACAAGCGGCTCCGACCGCACAAGAGCGAAGGATCGGCCGTGGAGAGCGTGGCCTTCCAGACCTATCAGGAAGAGGCCGACTGGGTCGCCGGAAAGATCGAGGAGCTGGTCGAGGCGAAGGCGTGTCCGCCGGGCGACATCGCCATTTTGGTCCGCAGAAACAGCGACGCCGATCCGTTTCTGCGAGCACTCAACATGAAGGGGATTCCATGGAGCTTCAGCGGGGCGAAGGGCCTGTACGACAGGGAGGAGATACGGATGGTCGTCTCGTTCCTGCGGCTGCTGGCTGACCCACAGGACTCCCTCAGCCTCTTTCATCTGGCCGGCTCCGAGATCTACGGGATGCCAGGGGCCGATCTCACCCTCTGTAACGCCTATGCGCGGCGGAAGCATCGGAGCCTGTACGAAGTGCTGCTCGATGCGACGAAGCGACCCGGCAGCGTCCCGGAGCTCTCCGCTCTCTCGCCGGAGGGGATCGCCATCGCCACCGCCCTCCTGGAGGATCTCGACCGCTATCTCAGGAAGGCGACCCTGGAGCCGACCGGACGGGTCCTCTACGGGTTTCTCATGGAGCGCCCGGGGTATGGCAAGCGGCTGATCCGTTCGACCTCTCCCCGCGATCATCAGCGGGTCGGGAATCTGGCGGCGTTCTTCGGGCTCGTTCAACGGTTCGGGGAGGTGGCGCCCCAGGATCGCGTGGCCGGCTTTGTCCCGTATCTTACGATGCTGATCGAGGCGGGAGAGGACCCTCCAGTCGCGGAGGGTGAGGAAGCGGCAGACGCGGTCCAGGTCCTGACCCTGCACAAGGCCAAGGGTCTGGAGTTCGAGGCGGTCTTTCTCGCCGGCTTGGTTGACAAGCGGTTTCCGTCGGTGGACCGGACGGAGGCAATCCCGCTTGCTGACGAGCTGATCAAGGACCACCTGCCGTCAGGCGATTTTCACCTGCAGGAGGAGCGCCGGCTGTTCTACGTCGGCATGACCCGGGCGAAGCGGCACCTCTTCCTGACGCGAGCCAGAGACTATGGGACCAAGCGAGAGTGGAAGCGAAGCCGCTTCGTTGCGGAGGCGTTGACGCTGCCCAAAGCGGAGGAGGAACGTCCATGGAGAGCGGCCGCGGAAGCGGTCATCTAC
>JACPQX010000019.1 GCA_016190255.1 Candidatus Methylomirabilis oxygeniifera
GAGCACTCCAGTCTGATCTCGGCCCTGCACAAGAGCCTGCGGGGCAGCGACCCGGATGCCTCGCTCTACTGGCTCGCGCGAATGCTGGCCTCTGGGGAGGATCCGTTGTATATCGCCCGGCGTCTCGTCCGCTTTGCCTCTGAAGATGTCGGCAACGCCGATCCGCAGGCGCTGCAAGTGGCATTGGCCGCCAAGGAGGCATTCCGTTTCCTGGGCCCTCCCGAAGGCGAATTGGCGCTTGCCCAGGCCGCAGCCTATCTGGCGACCGCGCCCAAGTCGAATGCCGTCTACGTGGCGTTCGGCGAGGCGCGGCGAGATGTCGAGGATGCCCCGCTAGAAGGGGTGCCGCTACATCTGCGAAATGCGCCCACCCCCTTGATGAAAGAGCTGGGCTACGGGGCCGCGTACCAGTATCCCCACGATCTCCCGGAGGCGTTCGCCGAACAGGATTACCTGCCAAGAGGGTTGAAAGGCCGGATCTACTACCACCCCACCGACCGTGGGCTTGAAGCTGAGATAGGACGGCGACTGAACGAATGGCGCCGCCGCAAGGTGGGGACACCGTCATGACAGAGAGGAGGTGAGTGGATGCGAAAGCTCGCGCTGATGATCGTCCTTGCCGTCGCCGTGACATGGGGCCTCGGGACTCCAGCCGCCTGGGCCAAGACCTGACCCAAGCTCTATAAAGAGTGCCAGGCGGCGCTCAAGGAGTCGGCCAAGGACGACGCCACCAAGGAGAAGGTGGAGAAGATGTGCAAGGAGGGGATCGGGCTCCACGACGAAGGGAAGCACGCTGAGTCGGCTGCCAAACTTAGGGAGGCGCTCGCGGAGCTTGCCAAGTAGGAGCCGTTGCGGTGTTTCAGTAGAGTGGTTGGCGAAAGGGGCTCCATTTCGGAGCCCCTTTCCATACGGGGCCGCAGCCGGTGCGGTCGGCTTGTTTGGGTAGGGAGGAATCATGGCCATTATCAAGACTGTGGGAGTGGTCGGGGCCGGCCTGATGGGGTCCGGCATCGCGCAGGTCGTGGCTCAGGCAGGCTACTCCGTCGCCGTCAGGGAGGTCGAGCAGCGCTTTCTGGACAAGGGGGTGAAGGCGATCGACGGACAACTGCAGCGGGCCGTCGAAAAGGGGAGGATGAGCGCCGAGGAGAAGGTCAACCTCCTTGGGCGGATCGGGTGGACCCTGAGCCTCGACGACCTGAAAGGGGCCGACCTCATCATCGAGGCGATCGTCGAGGACCTTCCCTTGAAGCAGGAGCTGTACCGCGCCCTTGATCGCCTCTGCGCTCCTTCCGCCATCTTTGTGAGCAACACCTCATCCCTCACCATCATGGCGATGGCCTCCGTGACCGGCCGGGCAGACAGGTTCGCCGGCTTGCACTTCTTCAACCCCGTTCCGGTGATGAAGCTGGTGGAGGTGATTCGGACCATCCGGACCAGCGAGGAGACCTATCGAACCGTCTACGAGTTCGCGACGTCGCTGGGGAAGGAGCCGGTGACGGTCAGGGATAATTGCGGATTCATCGTGAACCGCCTGTTGGTCCCATACCTGCTGGACGCCATCCGGGCGCTGGAGGCGGGCGTCGCCACCGTGAGTGACATCGATAAGGCGATGACACTCGGCTGCAACCATCCGATGGGACCCTTCACGCTGGCCGATTTCGTGGGGCTCGACACCACCTACTTTATCGCCAATGTCATGTTCGAGGAGTATCGGGAGCGACGATACGCGCCGCCCCCGCTCCTTCGGAAGATGGTGATGGCAGGCTATCACGGGCGAAAAACCGGGCGCGGTTTCTATGACTACTCCGGCCCAACCCCGAAGGTCACAGATCTGGGGCTATAGGGAGCGGTTCGTAGTTCAGAGTTCAGAGTTCATGGATCAGAGCCAAGGAATCCAGCAGAGGAGCGGTGCCTAGCCTTCTCTATGAACTATGAACCGTGAACTATGAACTCGAAGCCCTTTTTCCCTTGACAGATTACGGGAAAGTCTGATAAGAGGCTAGGCGGGCCAGCAGCGGGCGATTCACTTATCAGCTCATTATTCTCAAAGGAGGGGGGCATGACCAAGGCGGAGTTGGTGGATAAGATTGCTAGAGATTCCAGCATTACCAAGAAGGCTGCTGAAATGGCCTTGGCGAGTTTCACCGCCGGGGTACGGGACTCGTTGAAGAAGGGAAAGAAGGTGACCCTGGTTGGCTTCGGCACCTTCGCTGTCTCCAGGCGGGCTGCGCGGAACGGGCGCAATCCTCAGACAGGCGCCATCATCAAAATCAAAGCCGCCAGGGTGCCGCGCTTCAAGGCTGGCAAGGCTCTGAAAGACGCGGTCAAGTAGCTACTCGGATCATTCAGACTCTCATCTAGCAGCCGTCCTACCGGACACACAAGATACGATGAAGGGGGGGGTATCCCCCCCTTTTCGTGTTTATAGAGGCTCCACGCCCCTGGCACGGGTGGCGAGGGCGGGCTTTACCGCGTGAAGCATGCCGCGAACAGCGCCAGCAGGATCGTCCGCCGCCATCACGGCGGAGATCACCGCCACTCCGTCGGCGCCTGCCGCGATCACCTCGGGCGCATTTGAGGCAGTGATTCCACCAATGCCCAGGATCGGCAGCCGGACGTGTCGCCGGACCTCTCGGAGTCGTTCGAGGCCAGCAGGCGATCCATAGGCTGCCTTGGATGGGGTGAAGAACAGCGGGCCTAATACGATGAAGTCGGCGCCGTTGTGAGCCTCGATCGCCTCTTGGACGGTGTGGCAGGAGAAACCGATGAGTCGCCCCGGCCCAAGCAAGTCACGTGTCTCCGGTGGCGGGAGGCTGGTTTGGGCGAGATGGACCCCGTCAATCGGGAGGGCCAGAGCGAGATCGATCCGGTCATTGACGAGGAGGGCGGCTCTGCGGCTGTGCACGATGGGTAGGAGCCGTTGCGCCAGTTCGTAGAGGGCCCGCGCGGACAGATCCTTTTCGCGAAGCTGGATGGCATTCGCGCCGCCCTGGAGCGCGGCATCGACTACTTCTTCAAGCGGCCGACCTTTGGTGAGGGAGCGGTCGGTGACGACGTACAGACCCCACGATGACGGTTCGTAGTTCATAGTTCGTAGTTCAGAGTTTGCTGACGAGAGTTAAAGGTAGGGAAGCGGCGCATTACATTGTTCTATGAACTATGAACCCTAAACTATGAACTGTTTCTACTCGATCATCCCCTCGAGCGGGCTCGAGGCGGTGCCATAGAGCTTCCGAGGAATCCGCCCGGCGAGGTAGGCCAGTCGCCCGGCGAGCACAGCGTGCCGCATCGCCTCAGCCATCGCTACCGGATCCTTAGCGCCGGCGATCCCTGTGTTCATCAGGACGCCGTCGCATCCTAGCTCCATGGCGATGGCGGCATCAGAGGCCGTACCCACTCCTGCATCGACAATGACCGGGACTCGCGCCGTCTCGAGGATAATCTTGATATTATAGGGATTCCGTACCCCGAGGCCCGAACCGATCGGGGCGCCGAGGGGCATCACCGCGGCCGCACCTGCGTCTTCAAGCTTCTTTGCCATGACGGGATCGTCGTTCGTGTAAGGCAGGACGACGAATCCCTCCTTCACCAAGACCCTCGTTGCCTTGAGCAGCTCCTCGTTGTCGGGAAACAGGGTCCGCTGATCGCCGATGACCTCCAGCTTCACCAGATCGGAAAGGCCGACCTCTCTGGCGAGGAACGCGGTCTTGATCGCCTCCTCTGCCGTGTAGCAACCGGCGGTATTGGGCAGAAGCGTGTACCTCTTCGTGTCGATGTAGTCGAGGAGCGACTCCTGGGTCCGGTCCAGATTTACCCTTCTTACCGCCACTGTCACGAGCTCGGCGCCTGAGGCATCGTGCGCCCGCCGCATCGACCGGTAGTCGGGATACTTCCCCGTTCCGACGATGAGCCTGGAACGGAACTCCCTTCCGGCGAACGTCAGGATATCGGTCTTCTCCATCGCGTTCTCCTCCCGCCCCGCCCCGTCTCTCAGTCGGCGCCGCCGGCCATGAAGGAAATGATTTCCAGCCTGTCCCCTGCTTTCAACGCCGTCTTCTCGTACCGCTCTCGCTTGATGATCTCCAGGTTGAGTTGGACCGCCACCCTGAGAGGGTCGATGCGCAACTGATTCAGGAGCGCAGTGAGACTGGCGCCTTCTGCCGCCTCTAGTCTCTTCCCGTTGACGATCAGTTCCATCCCGGTCGCTCTCGCCCTTATCCCCCGTGGCACTGGAGGCCGTCCTGCTGTCGCGCGAGCAGACGTCGGATCAGATCCGCCGTCCCACGGGTCATCTGGTAGTACGACAGCTCGGCGATATCTACCCACCGGGCTTCTTCCACGTCGTCTGAGGGAGAGGGGTCGCCCCGCAGCCACCTCGTGCGGTAGTCGAGGATGACGTAATGATACCGCATCCGCCCGTCGGCGTCCGGGATCATGCGCTGCACGACCTCGGCGATCTCTTCGACGGCCACCTCGATCCCGCACTCCTCACGGAGTTCTCTGGTGACCGCCGCCTTCAGCCCCTCGCCCTGGCGGACCGCCCCGCCGGGCAGCGTCCACAGGCCTCGACCCGGCTCCCGGCCCCGCTTGACCAGCAGCACCTTTCCGTCCTTTACCACCACCGCCCCTACCGCCAGGATCGGGCGGTCCGGATACTCCCTCCTCACGCCTCCCTCAAACAGCACGGCCGCAGCCCCATCAGGAGACGGCTGCGGCCATGGTCACCACGCTCCGCTCCCGCTTCCCTACGCTGGCATTACCCAGATCAGGTCTAAGGGTTGTCCCGATACTCTCGGGACGTCTCAGCACGCGCACCCCTAGTGCCGTTCCAGCTTTTCTCGCCAAGAGAGGCTGATGTGGTGCAATACGCGTCTGTCTTGCTCAGCGAAGCTGATGCTCGTGAAAAGAAGTTGGAACGGCACTAGCGGGCTGTTTTACCTTACTCCGGGCAGGGAGAGTTGTCAATGTGAAGTGGCCTCTCGCCTCCCTCTTGAGGGGTCCAGATTTGCCCGAGTATCCCGATACCGCATCACTCACCCCTGAAAATCGGTCGCCGTTTTTCGGCGAACGCCTTCACGCCTTCGCGGAAGTCGGCGGTCTTGCTGCTCATGGCGATGAGCTGGGTCTCGTTTTCCATTTGGGTTTCGAGGCTTTCATGTTCGCTCATCAAGAAGAGCCGCTTGGCCCGCCCAAAGGCCATGGTAGGGCCGGCGGCCAACTCGGCCGCGAGGGCGTTCACACTGGCGGGGAGCTCGGCATCCGGCACAACCCTGTTCACCAGGCCCCAGGTCTCTGCCTCCCTTGCCGTCAGCGCCCGGTTGGTGTATGTCAACTCCAGAGCGCGCCGCAGCCCCACCAGACGGGGCAGAAAATAGGTCGAGCTGCCGTCCGGGGTGGCCCCGATCTTGGAGTAGGCCATAACGAACCTGGCCGATTCGGCCGCCACCGCCAAATCGCAGGCCATGGCCAGGCTCATCCCGGCTCCGGCCGCCACCCCGTTGACCGCAGCGATAACCGGCTTCGACATCCGATTCATCCGGGAGATAGCGCCGTGGAAAAATGTCAGCAACCGCCGTAGGTGCCGAGAAATTGCCTCAAGGCGCTCGGCGAACTCTTTCACATCTCCGCCGGCGCAGAACGCCGTTCCGGCTCCGGTGAGGATCACCGCGCGGACATCCGGGTTCTCTTCGCAGGCGGAGATCACCTCCAAGAACTCCTCTATCATCCGTATGCTCAAAGCGTTATATCGATCGGGACGGTTCATAGTGATGGTGGCCACATGGCCCTTCACCGTACAGATCAGCTCCTTGCCATTCATTCTACTTTCCCTCCTTGGGTCGATCGGACCGACGAGGCCGGGTGCTGCCCGTGGCGACACCGGATCGAGAAAGGCCGAAGACGCGACCCGTGTCGCACGGGACGTCGGGATAACCTCAGGGAGAAGCGATCAGCGTGACTGGACAACCAGGAGGAACGCGGCGGCGCTTCCGATGAGGAAGGTGGAGATCCACGACACATCGATGAGGGCCTCTGGCCAGTGACTGAGAATGGCGATGCTGTCGATCGCACCGATCATCATGGCGGCTGGCTCCCGCCACCTCCCCTTGAAGCGGCCCTCCCGGAGGGCCTGAACCAGGTTAAGGTAAGGGACAACCCCGGGAAACAGGACGCAGACCAGCAGGATGAGCGTGAACCAGCCCCAGGTCCCCTCGAGGGCGTGGTGGTAGAGGAGGACCAGATTGAACCCGGTCACGCAACAAAAGACCAGCCCGAGAAGATGGTCCGCCCGGAGTCGCTCGTCTTGGCGCGATCGCTGCGGCATAGTGGGTGTTCCCCCCGTCGTGTCACACGCCCCCCGCATGCGCCCCCACCCCGGAGATCATCGGCGTGGCCTTGGAGTTGTCATCGCGAGAGCCGGAACGACACAGATCGGCGCACTTCGAGGGGCATTGAGGCCTCAAGAGCCCTCCGCGGGCCAGTCTGTTCCGCGCGGCACACCCGATCTCCCGGGCCTTTTTCCAGAGAGCTCCACCTGATGCCGACCCGCATGGCGCCGCCGACTGAGGATCAGATAAAACCCGACCGCAACAAGACTCAGGCCATCGCCCCCAGAGGATCTGGAAGGCGGGATCGTCCCAGTCAGGCTGGCTCATCATTAACAGGAGGAGAAAGGCGGTGCCGAACAGCGCGGTGATCTCGCCGACCGCTTCACGCCGGATCATGCGACGCAGGAGGTGATGCACAGTTGGGGGCATGGTGGAGCATTACACCAAGAGGCCACCGTTGATACTGATCTCCTGGCCTGTGATATAGTCACCATCGGAGGAAACGAGGAAGATGACGGCTCGCGCGACTTCCTCCGGGCGACCCAGCCGCTTCATCGGGATCTCATCGATGAGCCGCTTCAACACCCGTTCCGGAATAGTCCGGACCATATCGGTCTCGACGAAGCCAGGCGCAACAGCATTCACGGTGATCCCCTTGCTTGCCAGTTCTTTAGCCAGGCTCTTGGTGAAGGCCATGATCCCCGCCGCCGCGGCGGCGTAGTTGGCCTGTCCGAAGTTGCCGGCCTGGCCGGTGAAGGCGCTCATGTTGACAATCCGGCCCCAGCCCATGGCCAGCATCCCCTCGACAAAGAGCTTGGAGCAGTTGAATGTCCCGTCAAGGTTTACCGACAGCACGCGCTGCCACTGGACATGGTCCATTTTGACGAAGGTCTTGTCGCTGATCACGCCGGCATTGTTCACCAGGATGTCGATCGTTCCCAGGGATTGCTCCACCGTCTTCTTCATCGCGGTCACCTGGCCGTAGTCGCTGACGTCGGCCTGACAGACTACCGTCTGTCGCCCTTTCACGCGGATCGCCTCGGCCACCTCTTCGGCTTGCGCCCTGTTCGCCAGGTAGTTGATGGCGACATCCGCCCCCTCGTCCGCCAGCGCAAGCGCGATCGCGCGGCCCAACCCACGCGAACTCCCGGTGACCAGCGCCTTCCGCCCTTTCACCCTCATCGCCTGCCCGTTCATTCAGGCGGCCTCCCCATAGTGTCCCGTCAAGTTCGTGCGCGTCGTGCCGGGCAAAGAAGCCAGCATAGCAAGGCGCGGCCCCCGGGGCCAACCGAGACGTACGATATCGGTACGTCGCAGGGAGTGCCCCGGGGGACAGCAACGCCGCTAGGCGAAGCTAATTGGACCGGCACTAGGCGGCCTCCGCGAAACTGGTGATAATATACGTCCCGCTCTTGGAGTCCCGCTTTAGCTCGATGATATTGTGTTTGGCGGCGTCTTCGAGGAGC
>JACPQX010000021.1 GCA_016190255.1 Candidatus Methylomirabilis oxygeniifera
ACTACCCGACGTTCGGTAGTGGGTCAGTTTGAAACTACCAACGGGTCATTCTGAGGCGTAGCCGAAGAATCTCGCTGTAAAGGCTGTGGGGTCCGAGATCCTTCGCGGAGTCTACACTGAGCGTAGCGAATGTGCTCAGGATGACGATTCTAGACTGCCGGTCAAAATGACCCACTACCCGACGTTCGATCGGCTTGACCACCCTGCGGCCTCATGTTAGAGTCTATCGGCTGATTCTGGAAGATCGCGTCGCGCCCGTAGCTCAGCCCGGATAGAGCGCTTGCCTGCGGAGCAAGAGGTCGGCAGTTCAAGTCTGCCCGGGCGCGCCATTCCCGCTGCTCAGTTGTTCGATCGCCGTCTGGAATCCTCACGATCATTCCCTGTCGTTGCCTCGAAAGTCCCCCCCACACCCATTCCCACTCCCCGCGGTGGGGGAGAGGGGAGCTACAAAAGGGAACTCCTCTCCCCCAGGGGCGGAGAGGGGACACAAGTCCACCTCACCCTGGCCCTCTCCCCCAGCGGCGGAGAGGGAAGTTGGTGTCAGATGTTGAAACGGATGGTGATGACGTCGCCATCCGCGACGAGGTAATCCTTCCCTTCCAGGCGTAGCAGGCCTTCTTTACGAGCTCCCGCGAGCGAACCGCAACGCATCAATGCGTCGAAGGCGACCACCTCCGCTTTGACGAAGCCTCGCTCCATGTCGGTGTGGACAGTCCCGGCCGCCTTCAATGCGGTGGCACCGCGGGGGATCGTCCAGGCTCGTAGCTCGTCCCTCACCGCCGTGAAGAAGGTGATCAGTCCCAGGAGGTCATAGCAGAGCTTCAGCAGGCGTGGCACGGGTGAAGTGTCGATGCCGAGTTCGGCACGGAATGCCGACGCCTCGTCCGGGGGGAGTTCGGCCAACTCCAGCTCGAGCTTGGCCGGAAGCGAGAAGACTGACGGATGGCTCCTGCCACTCGTCGCCGTCAAGGCCTCTGCGGGGGTGGGGGCCGGGCCTCCGTTCTCGCCGACATTGAGCAGGAAGCATAGCGGCTTGGCGGTGAGGAACTGAAAGCCACGGAGGAGGCGGTCGTCTTCCGGTGAGAATGAGACCTCGCGGAGAGGGCGCTCGCTTTCGAGGGTCTGGCGGCACCCTTTCAAGAGCGCCAGCTCCTGTGAGGTGTCCTCCTTCTTCCCCTTTCGTAACCCCTCCTCGATCTTGGCGATCCGCTTCTCTACAACATCCAGGTCGGCCAGCAGCAACTCCGCCTCGAGGGTGGCCGCGTCCCTTGCCGTGTCGATGGTCCCCTCGATATGCGGGACTCGCTCGTCCCGGAAGACGCGGAGGACCGCAAGCAGGGCATCTGCGCTCCGCATCTGGGGGAGGAGCTGGCCGCTCGCATCCCCGGCCTTTCCCGACCCTTTCGTCAGGGGCGCCAGATCGATGAACTCCATGCTGGCCGGTGTCACCTTCTTCGGCTTGAACAGGGACACCAGGCGATCAAGGCGGGGATCCGGGACTCGGACCACGGCAATAGAGGCTTCACCCATGCGGCCGGCTTGATGGCTGGGTTGCCCGTAAGTCAGCAGTCGATAGACTGTGCTCTTGCCGGAGGTTGGCAGGCCAATGATGGCGATCCGCATGGGCGGTCCTTCCCTTTGCAGGAGGCGCGCTCAGCGCGACGGGGGCTCTCTCGCTCCGGAAGCTTAACGACGAGGAGGGGACGGCGCCGCGCCGCCAGCTTGGATCGCGATCCGATCTCTCAGGTCCCGCAGGAAGCGGAAGGCACGCTCTTCTTCCACCAACCGGTCGACTCGATAGACCACCTCGACGACACTCCTGTCTTCACCACCGGATCGCACGGAGAGATCGATCCGGTGCTGAGCCTTTTGTGTGGTGGTCGGCGTGGCGCGGTCGTAGACCACCCTCAGTATAATGTCCCTCGTGGCTCGCACGTCCCGTTTGGCGTTGTCCTGGAGGTCGGTCTTAAAGTCGCGCTCTCGAAGAAGATCGAGCGTTGTGTTCCAGACCTGGTCGGCAGGGGCCATGATGATCGCTGATTCCGGCCGGACCTCCCAGCCGGCACACGACACCAGTGCCGCGAGGGGCACTATTACGAGGATAGTGGCTAGCCGCATGATGTTGTTCCCCTAATCATCGCCTGCATGGGTCCAGTTCTCAGGTCGTTCAAGGGTTCGCCTTGCGGAAATCTGCGATGAACCGCTCCAGCACCCCATCGATCGCTTTCCGCACCGCGGTCGGTGCAAAGACCTCGCCGGTGAAGATAATGCTCTGCGCCCAGACAGTGGCGAGGGTCACGCGATACTCCTGGATCGGGGACTCGGGAAAGTCCTTTCCCACCAGCATCATGCTCGGCCGCTTCAGCTCGACGCTGAGGTTGCCGTGGTAGCCGAGGCGACTTTGGAAGCCGGCCAGATTCACATGGACGAAGAGCAGCGTAATCGCCTTTGGGTCCAGCTTGAGCGTTGGGAGTTTCTCCTGGAGGATCTTCTGAGCCTGCGCCTCCACGGCCTCTTTCGTGACCCCATGGGTCGGCTCTCCCGGCTTCATCTCCGCCGCCAGGATGCGGAGCGCTTTCACTCCTTTCAGGACCTCGTCCTCCGACGTGATCGGTCTGGCCTCGATCTCTGCGGCAGAGACGACCGTTGTCACAAGGAGGAGCAGGAGCCCGATAAGCCCGCTGCTCACAACCTTCTTACAATGGGGTGGTTCTCGCATCGCACGCCTCCGTACGTGAGCCCAAAGGACAGATACCCCTGACGATACCACACGGTCTCGGTGCGTGCCATCCGAAACTTAATACAAACGCATTAAATAAGGTGTCATTGCGAAGGAACGAAGTGACTGAAGCAATCCCAAAAGCGGCGAGATTGCCACCCCTTCGCTTCACTCAGGGCTTCGGCTTATTTGGTCGCTCGCAATGACAATGAAACAACTTTTGTGTCGTTTGCTATAGTTGTCCGGCAGTCAGGTCGGGGCGTCCGGCCGAAAGGATTCGTCGTCCGCGCTCCGGCTGGCTCTGTGGACTGCGTGTTTCTCCCCTTTTGAATTGAAATTTGCCGGGCCTGTGGTAAGCTCGTGTTCCGATGAAGGCATACCTTGACATCGAAACCTCATTCGATGGAGCCATTACAGTCGTCGGCTGTCATATCGCGGATCGGGGCCTGATCCAGTTGGTCGGCGGAAAGGTCACCGACGTCTCGGTCTGGCGGGCGCTGGAAGGGGTGGAGACGATCTGCACCTATAACGGCAGCCGTTTCGACCTGCCGGTGATCCGCCGGCGGTTGGGCCTGGATCTTGCCAAGGAATTCCGATCCCACGACCTGATGTACGACTGCTGGCGTCATGGCCTGTTCGGCGGGCTGAAGCGGGTGGAGGAACGGCTCGGGATCGGTCGCCGTTCGAAGGGGATCGATGGTCGGGATGCGATGTGGCTGTGGTCACGATACGAAGACGGCGACGATGGGGAGGCCTTGGAGACCCTGCTGGCCTACAACCAAGACGACGTCCTGAACCTCCCGGTTCTCGAAGCCTGTCTGGCAGAGCGTGAGGAAAGAGATGCGCGTCGCGATTAAGACGTTGGGCTGCCGCCAGAATCAGTACGAGAGTGATGCCCTCCTGGAATCGATGCGGCGGGATGGGCAGATATGGGTCGGTCCCGGGGAGGAGGCCGACCTCTGCATCATCAATACCTGTACCGTGACGAAGGAGGCTGACGCCGATTCGAGACAGATGATACGGCGGGCGATCCGGGACAACCCTTCAGCCCGTGTCGTGGTGACCGGCTGCTACGCGCAGGTGGCCGCCGGCGAGATCGCCTCGATTCCCGGTGTCGATCTGGTCGCGGGCAATGGCGAGAAGGCGCGACTGCTCGAGTTGATCCATGGCCTGTCGAGAAAGGGGCCGCCGCTCATCGCCGTCGGTGATATCCGGCGGACCCGCACCTTCGAGCCACTTCCGCCGCCGGTGGCGGGGTCCCGGAGCCGGGCGTTCCTGAAGGTCCAGGACGGGTGCAATTACCGCTGCACCTTCTGTATCATCCCGGAGACGAGAGGTCCCAACCGAAGCCAGCCGAAGGAGGCCGCGCTGCGAGATCTTCGCGCCCTCATGGACGCGGGGTACCCCGAGGTTGTCCTGACCGGGATCCACCTCGGCACGTATGGACGCGATCTCCCGACGCGGGGCTCGATCGCTGGCCTGCTCGGTGAGATGCTGGAGGTGGCGGCGCCGGCGAGGATACGCCTCAGTTCTCTCGACCCGCACGAGGTTGGGGACGACCTCATCGGCCTCTTTGGGCGTTTCGGGAACCTGTGCCGTCATCTCCACCTGCCGCTGCAGAGCGGCGACGATCGGGTATTGACACTCATGCGACGCGCCTACAAGGCTGAGATGTTTCGTCGTCTGGTGGAGCGACTCGCGGAGGCGGTTCCGGGGATCGCCATCGGGGCCGATGTCATCGTCGGATTCCCCGGTGAGGGCGAGGTGGAGTTCGAGCGCACCTATAGGCTCCTCGAACGGCTTCCGATCGCCTACCTCCACGTCTTCAGCTACTCGCAGCGGGACGGGACCGTCGCCGCGTCGATGCGGGACCAGGTCCCCAAGTCGGTGAAGGCGTCGCGGAGTTTCGCCCTCCGGTCGTTGAGCGAGGCGAAGTGGTCTCTGTTCCGACGGACCCAGGTCGGGCAGCCCCTGACGGCTGTCGTCCTGGACAGGCGGGATGCCCGGACCGGACGGCTCGAGGCGCTGACAGATAACTATGTCACGGTTGCGTTCGATGGCGGCCAGACCGCGGTGGGCCGCACGGTGAATCTCACGATCGAGGCGGTCAGCGAGGGACGGACGCTCGGTCGCATGCGCGGGGTATGACCATATCGTCCTGCCGGCGGTAGGGCGGCTCACCAAGCCCCAAGTCTCCCTCGCCCCCCTGCGGGGGGAGAGGGGTGGGTGAGGGGGGTTGGCGGTCAGCGAGTGACGGACCGCTTGAAGCATTGGCCGGGGGGGAAATGACCGAAGGGTTGATTGGGATCGTCGGCGGCAGCGGGCTCTACGAGATGGAAGGACTCGAGTCGGTCGAGGAGCGCCGGATCGAGACCCCCTTTGGCCAACCGTCCGATGCCTATATCATGGGGACACTGGCGGGACGG
>JACPQX010000040.1 GCA_016190255.1 Candidatus Methylomirabilis oxygeniifera
CCTCTTGGCTCATCCCACTCAACCGATTGGTCGCCCGCTGCACGAAACGGGCCTGGAGGTCCGAGAAACTCTTATACGTGGCTTGCACCCTGTCGGCCACTTCCTCGGCCGTCAGGGCCCAGGCGACGAGCGGGAACGACAGCTCCAGCAGCAGGAGTGCGGCGGCGACAAACCACCTCATCGGCTGATGCCCCCCAACCCACGCCATAAGTTTGTAGGCAGCGTGCCAGGCCAAGAAACGAGCATAGCAAGGCGCGGTCCCCCCTGACCCGACCGAGGCGTACGTTGTCGAGTACGTCGCAGGGAGTGGCCAGGGGGCCAGCAACGACGCTAGGCGAAGTTGCTTGGACTGGCACTACAGGGTCCGCTGCTCCGCCAGGACCTCACGTGGCCGGCTCCCTTCAATGGGACTGACGATTCCCTCTCGTTCCATCCGCTCGACCATTCGCGCCGCGCGATTGAATCCGATCCGTAATCGTCGCTGTATAAGGGAGATAGAAGCCTGCCGCGTCGAGATGACCAAGTCGACCGCCTGCCGGTACATCTCGTCCTCTTCATCTCCGGTCGGCTCCTGTTCCTCCTCCGCAGGGAGCAACGACCACGGAAATTCCTCAGCCTTGCCTTGGGCCTTCAGAAAATCGACAACCCGCTTGATCTCGATGTCGGACACAAACGATCCATGGATCCGGACCGGCTTGGAACTCCCAGGCGGGATGAACAGCATATCCCCATCGCCCAGCAGATGTTCGGCGCCATTCATGTCGAGGATGGTCCTGGAATCCACTTTGGAGGAGACCTGGAAGGCGAGCCTTGCGGGGAAGTTGGCCTTGATAATCCCCGTGATCACATCGACGGAGGGCCGCTGAGTCGCCACGATCAGGTGAATCCCAACCGCTCGCGCCATCTGCGCCAGCCTGGCGATGGCGCCCTCAACCTCGGCGGCGGCGGAGAGCATCAGGTCGGCCAGTTCGTCGATGACCACCACCAGGTAAGGGAGCGGACGGAAGACCTCCCCACCCCCCTCTCGCCTGGCGATCCGGATCAGCCGGTTGTAGGTGACGATGTTCCGCGCACCGAGTCTGGCGAACAATCTGTATCGGCCCTCCATGTGGTTCACGAGACGATGGAGTCGCTTCGCCGCCTCCTTCGGATCAGACACGACCCGATCGGCCAAGTGGGGTGTCCCATCGTAGATGGAAAGCTCGACCCGCTTCGGATCAATGAGCAGCAGACGCACGCTCTCCGCCGTGGCTTTGTACAGGAGGCTCAGAATCAGGGCGTTGATACAGACGCTCTTGCCCGAACCCGTGGCCCCAGCGATCAGCAGATGAGGCATCTGGGCCAGCTCGGCCACATACGGTTCGCCGGCGATGTCCTTCCCCAAGGCGAGAGGAAGATGTGCGGCGGATCCATCGAACGCCTTGGACGAGAGCACCTCCCGAAGGTGAACAACGGCACGATGTCGATTGGGTATCTCAACGCCCACGGCCGCTTTCCCAGGGATCGGCGCAACCACGCGCACGGTGAGCGCTCTCAAAGCCAACGCCAGATCATCAGCCAGAGCGACGATCCGGTTGATCTTGATCCCCGGCGCGGGCTCGATCTCGTACCGAGTGATCACAGGCCCCGGCTGAACCTCGGCCACCTTCCCCTCCACGCCAAAGTCGAGAAGCTTCCGCTCCAGGACCCCGGCGTTGGCCTCAAGCTCCTCCTTGGAGATCCCGGGATCGGCCGAAGTCGGCATGTCGAGAAGGGACAAGGGTGGCGCCTCAAATCCCTCCTTCGGGACGACAAACGGGAAGAAGCGTTGGACAGGTTTCCCCGCTGCAGGCGCCTCAGGTTCCGATGTGGAAGGTGCCGGGACAGGCTCCGACAGGATCGGAATCGGCCGGCTCTCGACCTTGGGTTCTTCTTCTGCGGGAGGCGTATAGGGCGGCCGGATCCGCCCTGGGAGCTGCGCCTTCGCGCCTCTCCGCTCCTTCCAACGCGCAGCGACCCGCCCAAGGAACCCGCCCAGACCGGAGGAGAAGCCCAGAAGCGGCCGCGAGGTCAAACACGCCACAGCGAGTGCGAGGGTGGTCAGCCCGAGCAGCGGCAGACCTACACGGCCGACCAGCGGGCTGAAAATGCGATGGAGCTCCTTCCCAACGAAGCCGCCGGGCCGGTCCGAGACCGGGCCGACAGAAAGGCCCTCTCTGGCCAGCAGTTGGGCCAGCAGCCCGAGGCTCAGCAGGAGCAGAATGAATCCTATCAACTTTACGATCAGTAAGCGGGTGGCCTTGGCTGTGACCCGCCTCCAGCTCAGGAGGGCGAGGAAAAACGGCAGGGCCAGCGCGCCAACCCCCAGCACCTCGAGAAGATCGCCGGCGAGCTCCGCTCCCCACCGACCGCCATAATTACCGACCTGGTGCTCGGCGCCGCCACCGGAGTTGAAGAACGAAGGGTCAAGGGGATCGTACGAGAGAAGACTGGCCAAGAGGAAGATGGCCACTGCGATCCCGAGGATGCCCAGTACCTCCTGGGTCTTGGGGTGGGTGAAGATCTGAACCCGCGGCGACCGATCTCCCACCGCCCGCCGTCCTTGGGCCGTCGCCGGGTCCGACTCGATGCCTGTCGCCACCAGCCGCCTCCTTCCTCACACCTCGATCATCACCGGTAGGATCACGGGCCGCCGATCGATCTCTCTCTGCAGGTGCTTCTTCAGCGCGGTCTTGATCCGATCCTGCATGAGGAGGCGATCAGCCCACTCATCTTCCGAGAAGCGCTCCAAGACTGAGAAAATGAGGGCTTTCATCTCATCCAGAAGGGTCTCTGAGGCCTGCTCGTAAACCAGCCCTCGGGAGGATATCTCCGGCCCGGCGACCAGCTTGCCGAGGTGTCGGTCAACGCCGAGGACCACGACGAGCACGCCATCCTCTGCCAGACGGTGTCGCTCGCAAAGCACCGCATCGTCCACATTCCCGAACCCCTTTCCATCGACGAAAACCCGACCTGCGTGCGCCCTGCCAACCACCTTGCCACCCCCGCCATTGAATTCCAGGATGTCGCCGTTCTCGATCACGAGGGTCCGGTTGTCCGGGATTCCGACCTCCCGTGCCAGGGCTGCGTGCAGGTACAGGTGGCGGTACTCCCCGTGAATCGGCACAAAGAAGGCAGGCCGGGTCAGATTCACCATCAGCTTCAACTCTTCCCGGCTTGCGTGCCCCGAGACGTGAACCTCGGCCACCTCTTCTGTAATGACACGGGCCCCCTGCCGGAAAAGCCGATTGATCGTCCGGGCTATCGATGTCTCGTTGCCCGGGATCACCCTCGCCGAGAAGATCACGGTATCGCCCGGGGCGACCTGGATCTGCTTGTGTTCGGCAGCAGCTATCCTGGCGATGGCGGAAAGCGGCTCGCCCTGGCTCCCGGTCGTGATAATCACCCCCTGAGCGGCCGGGAGGCGCTTCAACTCCTCCAGGCTGACCAGGGTGCCCTTGGGGATCCGGAGGTAGCCCAGCTCGTCGGCGATTCGCGTGTTCGCCACCATGCTCTTGCCACTGACCGCCACCTGCTTCCCGAGCGTCGCCGCCACATCCAGGACCTGCTGGATCCGATGGATGTTCGAGGCGAAACAGGCCACGATCACGCGCCCCGGAGCCGACCGAAAGATCTCTTCAAATGCCCTCCCGACCGCCCGCTCGGAGGGCGTGAACCCATCCCGCCCGGCGTTCGTGCTATCCGAGAGCAGGGCCAGCACACCGCCGTCTCCCAGCTCGGAGAGTCTCCCGTAATCGGTCAACTGGGCATCCACAGGGCTTTGATCGAATTTGAAATCGCCGGTATGGATGATCATGCCGGCGGGGGTTCTCACAGCCAGCGCAACGCCGTCGGGGATGCTGTGACTGACCCGAAGGAACTCGACCTCGAATCCGCCGAACTGGAGGCGATCCCTGGGCCGAACAGGCCTCAGGTCGGCCTTCGAGAGGAGATCTGCCTCTTTCAGTTTCTCCGCGGCCAGGCCCAATGACAGGGGCGTCCCGTAGACCGGAACCTTCAGCTCGGCCAGCAGGTAGGGGAGGGCACCGGTGTGATCTTCGTGGCCGTGGGTCAGGAGGACTGCCCGCACCTTCTGCCGACGATCCCGCAGGTAGCTCATGTCGGGGATCACTAGGTCGATCCCGAGCATCTCCTCGTCAGGGAACATCAGGCCAGCGTCGATCACCAGCAGATCGTCTGCCGACTCGACAACCATCATGTTCAGCCCGATTTCCCCTAGGCCCCCCAAAGGAATGATGCGGACCGTCGGATCGTTAGACACCGTACCGGCACCCCCGTGCGATCCCCGCGAGGCTGACATGCCTCGGCGAGGCGACTCCGCGTTTGGCGCTGAGCGCCACCTGGAGCCGATTCCTGGTCCGAGTCCCCTTGACCAGGGCCACCTCCAGCACCCGATCCATGTGGTCCACTAAGACGAAGTCCATCCCCCGCTTGACGTTGGCGGGAAGCTCTTTGACATCCTTATCGTTTCTCGTCGGGATCACGACGGTGCGAATCCCCATCCGCCTCGCCGCCAGGACCTTTTCCTTAATGCCACCAACCGGCAGGACCTTGCCGCGAAGGGTCACCTCGCCGGTCATCGCCACATCCCGTCTGACCGGAACCTTCGTCAGGGCGGAGACCAGAGCCGTCGCCATGGTGATGCCGGCCGACGGACCATCCTTCGGGATCGCGCCGGCCGGCACATGGACATGGATGTCAACCTTGGCGAACAGGTCGTCCTTGATCCCCAGATCGGCCGACCGCGACCGAGCGTAGCTGAGCGCGGCCTGGGCCGATTCCTTCATCACCTCGCCCAGATGACCTGTCAGGGACACCTTTCCCTTGCCGCGCAAAATACTGCACTCAATGTAGATCGTGTCCCCACCCGTCTGCGTCCACGCCAAGCCGGTGGCGACACCGATCTCGTCGGTCTCCTGTTCCGGGTCAGGCAGGAACCTTGGCGCTCCCAGATACCGCTGCAGGATGGTTGCGGTCACCCTCGTCTGCTCGCGTTTCCCCTCCGCCACCTCGCGGGCCACCTTGCGGCAGATCGCGGCGATCTCTCGCTCGAGATTTCGAAGCCCGGCTTCCCGGGTGTATCCGTCGATGATCTTGAGGACCGCCTCGTCGGTGATGAGCAGCCGTTTCGCGTCGATCCCGTGTTCCTGGTACTGCCGGGGAATCAGGTACCGCTTGGCAATGTGCAGCTTCTCTTCCTCAGTGTAACCGGAAATGTCGATAATCTCCAGGCGGTCGCGGAGGGCAGAGATGATCGGGTCGGCAAGGTTGGCGGTGCAGATGAACATCACATTCGAGAGGTCGAACGGGACCCCCAGATAATGGTCGCTGAAGCTGAAGTTCTGCTCCGGGTCCAAGACCTCCAGCAGGGCCGAGGAGGGATCGCCGCGGAAATCGGTCCCCACCTTATCCACTTCATCGATCATGAACACCGGATTATTCGATCCGGCCTGTTTGATCCCCTGGATGATGCGGCCCGGGAGGGCGCCGATGTAGGTCCGGCGATGGCCGCGGATCTCCGCCTCGTCACGAACCCCGCCCAACGAAATCCGGACGAACTTGCGCCCCATGGCACGGGCGATGGATCGACCAAGAGAGGTCTTTCCCACACCCGGCGGTCCAACAAAGCAGAGGATCGGGCCCTTCATCTTCTTCTTCAGCGTGCGAACCGCCAGATACTCGAGAATCCGCTCCTTTACCTTTTCCAGATCGTAGTGATCCTCATTCAGGATCTTGGAGGCCTGCTTGATGGACAGCTTGTCCTTGGACTGCCGGCTCCACGGCAGCTCGATGAGCCAATCAAGATAGGTCCTGATCACCGAGGCCTCGGCAGCGTCCGGGTGCATCCGGCCGAGCCGGCCGAGTTGTGCCTTCGCCTCGGACTCGACCTCGGTCGGCATCTTCGCCTTCTGGATCTTCTGTTCCAACTCCTTAAGTTCCTGGCCCCGGTCGTCCGTCTCGCCCAACTCCTTCTGGATGGCCTTCATCTGTTCCCGGAGGTAATACTCGCGGTGGGTCTTATCCATCTCCTCCCGAGCCTGGCTTTGGATCCGCTGCTGGACCTCCAGGAGCTCGATCTCCTTGCTCAGGAGCTCGCCGATCCTTTTCAGCCGCTGGACAGGATCAAAAAGATCCAGGATCTCCTGGGCCTGCTCGATCTTCAGATCCAGGTGGCTTGCGACGAGATCGGCCAAGCGCCCCGGATGATCGAGGTTGTTGACAATCACCACCACATCCGGCGGGATCTGCTTTCCGAGCGCGACGCTCTTGCCCACCAGATCTTTGACCGATCGAATGAGGGCCTCCACCTCAATGGCCGAGGCGATTCTCTCCGTCTCATGGACTTCCGCAATCCGCGCCTCGAAGTAGGGATCACGCCGCTCAACCCCGAGGACCCTGGCACGGGTGAGACCCTGAACCAACACCTTCACCCGACCGTCCGGCATCTTGAGCATTCGCATGATCATGGCGACGGTCCCTACCGAATGGATCTCATCGACACCGGGATCCTCCTTCTCGGCGTCCCGCTGCGCCACTAACAGAATCAGCCGGTCCCTTGACAACGATTCGTCAACGGCTCGGACCGATTTCTCGCGTCCCACGAAGAGGGGCAAGATCATGAAGGGATAGACCACCACGTCCCGAACCGGGAGAAGGGGAATCGTGTCAGGTACCTTTCGCGCCTGATCCTCGGTCTTCGTTTCGGGGATCTCCACCGCCGAGGCGGGCACCTCCTCCGCGCCTCCAAGCTTTCTTTCGTCCGCCACGTCTCTCAATGCTCCTTTCGCTCGGATTCGCGCACGTCGTGAATGTCGTCCAAGTCCAGCGTCCTCAGGTATGAGCGGAATCCAGGCGCCAGGTCGGGGCGCTTCAAGGCAAACTGCACGGTGGCCTTAAGAAAGCCAAGCTTGCTCCCGGCATCATATCGGCGCCCGCGGAACGCCAACCCATAGATCGCTTGCGTTCTCAGCAATACCCTCAAGCCGTCCGTAAGTTGGATCTCTCCACCCTCATCCGGGATGGTCTCTTCAAGGGCATCGAAGATCTCGGGTGTCAGGATGTACCTCCCTATGATGGCCAGGTCGGACGGGGCGGTGTCAGGACTTGGCTTCTCCACCAGATCCTGGATCCGATAGACCGAATCCTCAACCGGCTTGTGGTCGATGATCCCATAGCTACTGGTCTCCTCCCTGGACACCTGCTGCACCGCGATGATCGACGATCGATGCTTATCGAACGCTGAGATCATCTGCCTGAGACAGGGAGTGTCCGCATCGATGATGTCATCGCCCAGCAAGACCGCGAAGGGTTCGTTGCCCACGAACGCTCTGGCGACGAGGATCGCATGTCCCAGGCCGAGCGGCTCCTTTTGACGAACGTAGCAGAAGGAGGTCAACTCGGAGATCCGTTGAATCTCCTGCAACTGCTCGCTCTTGCCCTTCCGCTCGAGGGCGATCTGCAATTCGAGCGACCGATCGAAGTGGTCCTCGATGGCGTTCTTACCTCGACCGGTGACGATGATAATGTCCTCGATCCCGGAGGCCGCAGCCTCCTCCACCACATACTGGATGGTCGGCTTATCTACAATCGGGAGCATCTCTTTCGGCTGCGCCTTGGTCGCGGGAAGGAATCGGGTACCTAGTCCCGCAGCGGGCAAGACCGCCTTACGGATTCGCATTGGTCGAGCTGCCTCCTGCGACACTGAGGCTGAAGGTGAGCGACGGCAATCCTGGCGAATATCGAGGGGTGATCCGTGGAGGGAACAACTGTGACGTGGCCGTGAAGATCAGGCTGGGCCCGGAACCAATGGTCACCGCGCCCGGCGGCAGCCCGACCCCGCCCTCACAGCCCAACATTAACACGCGCAACGGGCAAAACCGTACGATCGGACTTCGCTCCCGCGAAAGATCCTTACATCCTCCGGCTCATACGCCCTTTGGATATCCCCCCTTCTCTTATAGCATCTTTCGTCGAAAAGTCAAGCACGGGCGAGGGGCCGAGGGCGCCGGGACCCTTCATTTTCACGTTGACAGGGTCGGCGATCTGTTGTAAGGTGAGTGGCCGTATTCGCGCGAGAAAGCGCCCTATCCGTACTGCGGTTAAAATCGTCAACGATTCGGCGCTCTTCATGCCCCGGCGAACAGTCAGTCTCGCTTTCACGGGAAAATACTGTTGATGGAGAAGGAGCAAATGACCCACGGCGCGACTTCATCGGTGGCCGTCAAGGAACTCGTTCCCGATTGCCTTGAAGCACAGCATCCCCATCCGCATCCCCAGACCAAGACGTACACAACCCTTCGTGTTGTTCTTGTCAAACCCTCAAAGTATGACGATGAAGGATATGTGATCCGGTTTTGGAAAGGTGTGCTTCCCAGCAACACCCTTAACGTGTTGCATGGCTTGACCGAGGATATCGAGAGGCGCCGCGTCCTGGGAGACATCCAGATCCAGGTCGATGTCTTTGATGAGACGGCGGAAAAGATCCCCGTGAAAAAGATCGTTCAATGGAGCCGCCAGCCCACAACGAAGTTGGTGGTCTGTCTGGTAGGGGTCCAGACGAACCAATTCCCGAGGGCCCTCGATCTGGGAAGGCAGTTCCGTTCATATGGGATTGACGTGATCATGGGTGGATTCCACACCAGTGGGACCATCAACATGCTGAGCGACCAGGAGCCGGACATCCAGGAACTCTTTCGGGAGTCGATCATTGTCGTGTCCGGTGAGGTCGAAGGGCACTGGGAAGGGATACTGGCCGATCTCCTCAACGGGGAATTGAAACCTCTGTACTCCTTTGCCCAAGACCTCAAGAACCTCGTGGACATCGACGAGGCGCCCCTGCCGGTGATAAGCCCCAAGACGATGAAGCACTTCGCCAGGCGCTCGTTCGGGACTGTTGAGACCTCGCGCGGCTGTCCCTTCGCATGTACGTTTTGCACGATCATCAACGTGCAGGGCCGAACGATGCGGGAGCGCTCTCCGGAATACATCGCCGAGCTTGTTCGGAAGAATTATCTCACACATGGCATCGATTTTTACTTCTTTACGGACGACAATTTTGCCCGGAAGAGGTGGTGGCGTGAGACCTTCGAAGCCATCATCCGGCTGCGCGAGGAAGGAATCAAGATTTCCTTCATGATGCAAGTAGATTTGGCGCGCAAGCCAAAGGACTTCGTGCGCCTTGCCGCAGAGGCCGGCTGCAGCCAGGTGTTTATTGGCATGGAGAGCGTGAACCCCGAAAACCTCAAGGCTGAGGGAAAACCACAAAACAAGGTCGAACAGTACGTGGAAATCATGCGCGAGTGGCATGATGCCGGCGTCGCTATTCACGCCGGATACATCATCGGTCTTCCCTTCGACACGAAGGAGGGGGTGGCACGCGACGTCCAGTATCTCACGAATGTGATCCAGCCGGATCAGGCATCCTTCTTTATGCTGACCCCGTTGCCGGGATCCCACGATCACCTCGACATGAAGAAACGCGATGAGTGGATGGACCCCGATTTCAACAAGCGGGATTCTTTTCACCCCACGATCACGCACCCACATATGACGGCCGAGGAATGGACTCAGGCGTATGAAGACGCCTGGACATCCTTTTACAGCAAGGAGAACCTCACGGCCATCCTCTCGCGCTGGAGTCACAACCCCAAGGTGTATTGGAACCTCTTCTTCGTGCATATGTGGTATAAGAACGCCGCCCTGATCGAGAAACAGCACCCTATGATCGCGGGCTTCTTCCGCCTGAAAGCCCGGCGATCACGCAGACCAGGGTATTCAATCGACTCCTTGCCGGTCCATCTTTGGAAACGCACCAAGGATGTGGTTCGTTTGTTCCTGTCATGGGCCCGCTTTCTTAAAGAGATGGAAGAGATATGGCTACAGACACGCCCGAGGAGTGAGAGGGAAAAGCGGGCGCTTGAGGAGATTCAGAGAATCCAGGGAGAGATATGGCGGACCTTGAGGATCGCGGAATGGCAAAAGGCATATAACGATGCCAAGGTGACGCTCCCTGCCAAGGCCAGGGTTCTGCTCGATCCCTTCGAAGACCTGTCGTCCAGGATGCTGCTCAGCCGCAAGGATCTGGACACGTTTCTGAAGAAATGGGGAAGCCTCCAGACCAGAATCCAGAAACTCTATGGCCAGTTTGCAGGGGAAGAAGGACCTGCCAAGAGATGGCTTGATCAACTCTATGGCCTCCACAGAGATGCCTGGCAGAGCCTGAATGTCGAGGAATGGCGGGAGGTGTACTCCGGCGTCAGGGAAGGGCTTCCGTCAAGACTGCAGCTCCTCTATCTCAAGTTCGATGCCCTGAGCAACCGGGTTGTCTATTCCCGCCAGGATCTGAAAACATTTTGGACGAGAACCAGGGAACACTTGCGCAGGAAGCGATTTTGGAACCTCCAACCTTCAAGACTTGCGGTGACATTTTTCAAGGAGCTTCTCCTGACAACTGCGTTTGCCCGCAGCGTGATCTCCTCCCTTCACTCCAAGCACCTGAGTTTTGCCAAATCAGAATAGCGCCCCCAAGAGGCGGTGATCCGCCATTCAGGGCTCCGGCTTCAGAACGCTGACAGAGGGTCAGGAAGTCGAGTTCGAAGTCGTGGATGGTCCCAAAGGATTGCTGCATCGAACTGCATGGTTTGCAGGGCAACGACTGCGGCGATCACCAACCAGCCCCAAGGGTCGTCCGGATACACGCCTCATCCATCTCCTGCTCCTGTGGAATGGACTCCGTAAGAGTACCAGGCAACCCACGCCGTTTCCGACGACTCCCGTCGGGGGGCGCGACACGGGAACACCTCGCCTTATCGCCGCTGGCGGAGCAAATCAAAAATGAGACTATAGATGTGAAAGCCTTGTGGGACATACACTGTGAAAAAATTACCAAGGGTCGTCTCGGGAAGCTCCGGTCGCACGTGGCGGAAAAGGCGGAGAATTTCCAGGCGGACCTTTGCCTTGTTATACGCCAAGGCTTTCGCCAATGCCAGGCTTTCGGTGTGGGGGATAAAAGGGTCAGGGTCTGAGTGGATGATGATCGCATACGCGGCGAGGCGCCGAACCTGCCGGGACGGCGAGAGTTGCTCGATCATCTCCCGAATGGATGGGGCGAGTCGGTTCACGAGGGCCTCAACCTTCTCCGGGTCTCGGTTTACCAAGAGATTGTATACGCTTCGGCCCTCGGGCGTGAGATCAGAAGGCAGCGCAGGGCTTTCGCCGGGACCCCCCGACTCTCTCGTGTTCGCCAGCCTGGCCAGTATGGCCTGATCAATGGGATCGCGAAGCAGATCGAGGTTGTACCGGAGGAATATCCACCGGGTGTAGTCGCTGGGTCTCGCATACCCCCGCTCCTCCTCATACTGGTAATATCCCGTCGTCACAAATTTGATGACCTGAACCAGATCATAGTAGCCGCCGAACGAGACCACGAACTTCAGGCGCCCTTCAACCCGCGGGTCAGCCGCCGCGATCAGCATCGGTCCGGCGCCGTAGCTGAACCCGATCATGCCGATCCGGCCGGGAAGGACCCGCTCATGCAGAGAGTGCAGATAGATCACTGCGTCACTCATCTCCCGGATGTCGGAGACTCGAAGCCTCAGCGACTTGAAACCTGAGAAGTCCGGGACCAACACCACAAAGCCGGAGCGGGCCAGCAACCTGGCAAGCCAAACCATCCGTGGATCGTCCTTTCCCGTCCCAACAACTCCATGGACAAGCACCACCGCCGCCCGCTTCCCGCGGCCGGCCGGGGTGTAGAGATTCGCTTCCATAATACGATGCCCGCCGGGGAAGGTGACCCGTCCCTCCTGCGGGCTCCTGGTGACCCACCCTATGGGACCTGGATGCAAGGGCTTCAGCACCTCAACCGTTAACATCCCGCTCAGGACCGCATCCCACATGAGCGGCGCCAGAACGATCACCCCGAACGTGACGGCAATGAACGCGACCAGCCAACGCCGTCCGCGAGATCCCATCAAGACCTGATGCCCCCAGGGCATGTCTGACCTCCAGAAATAAAAACGGCAGCGAAGGGTCGCTTCGCTGCCGAGATCTGCTTAACCCATCATCTGGGTGGCGGCCCGCCCTCCACGGGCAACGGAGGTCGATTTCTCATAGGAGGCGGTCTAAAGCCGGGGCCGGGAGATAAGCCTTGCCGGCGCTGCCGAAGATGCTGGATGGTGCGGCGCATCTCCATCTCGAACCGTTCTTCGAACAGGGCCAGTCGGGCCTGTTGCTCCAGGCTCAGGATGGAGCGGAGCTCGCCCATGACGGATCGTTCACGCGTCTTGAAGTCCACTTCCGTGCGATCCAGTTCTTCGAGTCGTGTTTTGACGTCTATCTCACGCAGGGGCCGCTGCTTCAGGATCTCGGCAAGTTCATCCCGCAGGAGGCGTTGCCGGCTGTAAAATTCCCGACGCGATGTTTCCAGTTGCGTCAGTTTGGGAAAGAGCTTGGCCGCCTGATCTTCGGTGAGATCGAGCGCCTCGGTCATCCTCCAGATCTTGATCGTCTCAATCAGGCGTCTCCCTTCTGCCGGTCCAGGCCGGCCGGGAGCCGGAGGAGTAAATGGCTGGCCCATCGCCGAAGACGCCAGGGCGACGAGGCCGACCAGCCAGGCAGCAGCCGGGGTGAGAGTGCGACGCCAGGCCGAGGCAGCGCCGCGGGACTCTTTCAAGACGGCGACCATCGGAAACCTCTCAGGTGATCAATCAGGATCTGCTGCTCCTCCTCGCTGAGTGAGGCAAGCCAGTCCCTCGGGTCGGACTCGGGCCGCCAGACCCAGGCGGTTTCGACGCGATCCGTGATCTCATCCACCCAGGGGAGACGCTGGATGGCCGCCGCCAGCATCAAGACGTCTTCGACGGCCTCTCCGGCCACGATGACCGGGTCGCCGATCTCTCGCCTGGCGGCCTCGGTGGGGACAACCCCGCTCGACCCCCTCGCTCCGCTCTCACCACCCGCTAACTGTTCCGCAGGAGCGGGGGTCTTCTGCAGTTCGGTCCTGACCGAAAGCAAACCCGGCAGCCTGATCACGATAAGGATCGAGATGGCGGCAACTGCCACACCCGCGATGAGAGGGCGCGGGAAAACACGCCACGATCGAAGACCGCTCAACCAGGAGGCGGGCTCGCGCGGAGCCTCGGAAGCCGCTTGCTCGATTCGACGCTTGAGCGACGGGAGGAATTCCTCCCAGAGGCGCGGCGAGGGCTCGGGGACCGGGTCGGCCCGGACGAGCGCCAGCAGACTTTCGTACGCCGAGAGTTCGTTGCCACAGGCAGCGCAAACCTCAAGGTGCCCGACGATCTCAGCGCGCCGCCCGGGGGGCAGCTCCCCCTCCAGCAACTCCAGTAACGTGCTTCCGGCTTCCTCGCATCGCATGTGAAATGTGGTCCCTCGTGTGTGTTATGCGCCCCCTCGAAAATGAGCCAGCTTCCCTCGCAGGGCCCTCACGGCGTGAAAATAATGCACCTTGGCCGTCGCCTCGGAGATCCCCAGGATCTCGGCAATCTCCGCATGGGGCAGTTGATGGTGCACGCGCAGGGTCAGGCTGGCTCGCTGCTGCGGCGGCAGCGTTTCAATGGCGCTGGCGAGAGCGTCCTGCCGCTCTTTCTCCTCAAGCTGCGCCAACGACCCCCCGGACGGATCGGCCATCTCCGGCTGCTCGTCAACGGAGGGGACACGGGAGCGAGCACCACGATTCAGATGGTTGAGGCAAAGATTCACAACAATCCGATACATCCAGGTGGATAGGCTGGAGCGGCGATCGAAACGATCGAGATTCCGATACACTTGAATAAACGCCTCCTGGGAGAGATCCCGAGCATCCTCCGCATTCCTGGTCATTCGGTACGCCAAATTGTACACCTCTCGCTGGCGCCTGCGGACCAATTCATCGAATGCAGCCGCATCGCCCTGCAAGAACCGATCGATCAGTCCGAAGTCCGCCTCGCGCAAGGCCCCTGTCTCTCACCGAGAACCGCCCCCCGTTCACCCGATCGAGACCCCGAACTTCGCTTTCCTCCAAGGGCGCCGCCTCAGGGACTATCACCCCTGGCCTTTCCCCCATACCCTGATGCGAAAATTACGGCAATCTATGGCGTTAGAGTCGGTCAGGCGTTCGAACGTTTAGTGCCCGGCCTCATTTCTTCCGGCGCTGATGCCGGGTTCGCTTTAGCAGCTTCTTGTGCTTGTGCTTGCTCATCTTTTTGCGACGCTTCTTGACCACGCTCCCCACTCACATCCCCCCTTTCCACCATGACACCTGGCCGGTCAATCCGTCCTCTGACACTGCCCCGTTTGACCTGAAACTTCTCCAGCCGGTACTGGAGCGTCCGGTAGCTTAACCCCAATAGTCGCGCAGCCCTCGTGATGACCCAGTCCGACCTCTCCATGGCCTGCTCGATCAGATCGCGTTCCAGCTCCTCGAATGAGATCCCCTCCTCGGGGATCTCAACCCCGAACCTCCTGCCCGAGGGGCTGGACGAAAGGGGCTGCAGTGGCAGATCGAAGAACCGAACCTCAATGGGAAGATCGTAATGCTCGATCTCGGGCCCATCGGAGAGAAGCATCGCCCGTTCGAGCACTGCTTCCAACTGTCGAACATTGCCCGGCCAATGATAGCTCATAAGGAGCCGCATCGCCTCGTTGGTGATACCTCGGATTGGCTTCCCCGTGCTCTCGCCGTGCTTCTTGATGAAATACCCCGCGAGCTGTGGGATATCGGTACTCCGCTCCCGGAGCGGTGGGATCACGATGGATACGACGTTCAACCGATAGAAGAGGTCCTCTCGAAAGGCGCCCCGCTCAATTTCTTCCTCCAGGTTCTTGTTGGAGGCAGCGATGACCCGAACATCAACCTTGATATCCTCCCGGCCCCCAACCCGCCGTATCTCCTTCTCCTGGAGGGCGCGCAACACCTTGGCCTGCACGTTGACGTTCAGCTCACCGATCTCGTCCAGCAACAGGGTGCTCTTGTCGGCCGCCTCAAAGAGACCGAGGCGGCGGAACGACGCTCCGGTAAACGCTCCCTTCTCGTACCCGAACAGCTCGCTCTCAATGAGGGTCTCAGGGATCGCGGCGCAGCTTATCGCCACAAATGGTCGGTCCCGGCGAGGGCTGTGCCGGTGGATGGCCCTGGCGACCAGCTCCTTCCCGGTCCCGCTCTCTCCAATGAGCAGGACGGTGGAGCTGCTGCCCGAGACCTTCTGGATTTTTTCGAAGACCTCCTGCATCCGAAAGTGGCTGCCCACGATCCCTTCAATCCGGAAGCGTTCCTCCAGTTGCTGTCGCAAGAGCCTGTTCTCCTGGCTCAACTGGATGCGCTCAAAGGCCCGCCTGACAGTAAGCAGAAGCTCTTCCCGCTCGATCGGCTTGGTCAGGTAGTCGAAGGCGCCCCGTTTCAGCGCCTGCTCGGCGGAATCCATTGACCCATAGGCGGTCATCAGGACGACCAGGGTGGGCGGGTCGTCCCGCGTCAATCGCTCCACCAGAAAGAGGCCGTCTGGTCCCGGCATCCGCAGGTCGGTCAAGACGACGTCGAACGGCTTTTCCCGACAGCGCCTGACCGCCTCCGGCCCTCCGGGCGCCGTCTCGACCGAATAGCCCTCAGCAGACAGGATCGTCCGAAGGATGTCACGCTGTGACCCCTCGTCGTCCACTACCAGGACCCTGCCCCGGGGCATCACGCCTCCTCTTCGACCGGCAGCCGGATCATCACCGTGGTCCCCCTTTCGATCGCGCTGGACAGCGCGATCGACCCGCCATGCTCCTCCACGATCTTTTTGGTCAGAGCCAGCCCCAGGCCGATCCCAACCTCCTTCGTCGTAAAGTACGGCTCGAAGACCTTCGAGAGGTCGTCGGAGGCGATCCCACACCCGGTGTCCCTGAAGCTCACCTCGACCCACCGCCCGTTGGGGGAGACATGCGACAGACGCGATGGGTCACCTCCATTCACCTGCCGGGCGTCGATTGAAAGCTTGCCCCCGCGGGGCATTGCCTGGAAGGCATTCACGAGGACATTCACAAAGCAGGTCTTAATCTGTTCCCCGTCCACCAAGACCCTCGGCAACTCGGACGGATAGCCCCGCTCGACCTCGATCCCCTGTTCCTTGGCCTTGCCGCCGGCCATCCTGGTTACGTCGTCCAACAACGGCGGGAGAAGGCATGGGCGCGGCTGAAGCTTGAGCGGTCTGCCGTAGGTCAGGAAACTGGTGATCATGGTATCCAGACGATGGATCTCGGTTTTCACCGCCGAGACGAGAGAGGCGAACTCCTCGCGCGCCGGTGGATCAACGGGCGGAAATCGACTCTGTAGATGATCGATACTCAGGTTGATGAAGTTCAAGGGATTGCGGATCTCATGGGCGATCCCCGAGGCCAGTTGGCCGATGCTGGAAAGGCGCTCGGCCCGATGCAGACGATTCTCCAACTCTTTGTTCGCCCGCAGCTTGGCCACCATGTCGTTGAAGCTCTCGGTAAGCTGACCGATCTCGTCTTGTCGCTCCACCGGCAACGTCTCCCGAAGGTCACCCTGGGCCACCCGTCGCGCCGCCTGCACGACGTGGTCGATCGGTTTCGTGTACTTCCATGACAGGATGAGAGAGGCCACGATCCCGACTCCAAAGACCAGCACCGTGGCGATCAACCTCTTAATGAAGTTAAATCGAGAAATGTAGGCAAAGTCGTCCAGCACCATGCTGATCAGGGCATAGCCCATCCGTTGGTTGCCGACCACAATCGGCACGATCAGATTGTAGGTTTTTTGGACGCTCCCCGCTCCGAGAGCCTCTCCGAGTCGGGCGGTGATGAAGAGGTCGCGGCGCTTGGGGTCGATCGTGGCGCCGACCCTGGTGGGGTTGCTACTGGCGATGACCTCCTCCTCGTTGCTGACGATCGAGATCTCCTTGACCCCCTTGCGCTGGAGACGGGCGACGTAGTCTTGGAGGCGCGCCTCATCGGTTCGCCCCTTCGACGTCAGACGCTCGACGCTGATCTGAATCGCTGTGGAGAGGTCCATGGTGTGCTTCTCCACTTGGAGGATCAGGGCCCGCTCCGCCTGCCAGTAAAGGACGAAGAGGGATACGAGCGTCAACAAGAGGAGGGAAAACATCATGAGGAGCAGTTTCGCTCGTAAGCTGAGACTATCGAAGAACGCCTTCACACCGATGACCCTCCTGACGACCAGCTTGTCGCACGACGACCGGACCCGGAGCCCAGCTTATCGGAAATGCCGGGCCTTGTAAAGCCGGAAGGGACGTGGCAACTCGGCCCCGCTGAGCGGATACGAGAATCGATGGAGCCCCGACGCGGTTCGCCTCTTAACGGGTCGCGCGCACGCCGCCCGGATGGCGCCCCGCCCCAGCCGATGGGGCAGGTCCGGCGCGGAGCGCCCGCAACTGCATCCTTGGCGGGCCCCAGTCGGGCCTCAGGGCGATGGCGGCTTCGAACTCCCGCGCTGCAAGATCGAAGGCCCCCTGCCTCTTGTACACCAGACCCAGGTTGAATCGAGCCTCGACCAGCCGTGGCGCCAATTCGATCACCCGCCGGTAGACCCGAGTCGCCTCCTCAAGCCTTCCCGACTCGAGGTAGGCGTTGCCGAGGTTGTTCAGGACCGGGGACGACTGGGGCTCCATCTGCAACGCCGCCTGCAAGGCATCGACCGCCAGGTCGAAAAAGGCCGGTTCCCCATGTCGAATCCCCAATCGTGTGTAGAAGACGCCGAGGTTATTATGCGCCTCGGCGGGATTGGGATCGCCCGACTGCGTCCGGCTGTGCTGAGCCACCGCCTCCTCCACCTTCAGCTCGCGCAGGATGGCCCCGGCCTTCAGGTAACTACTGAGCAAGCGGTCGTGCGGCCGAAGCCGTGCGAGACGCGTAAGCTCCTCGGTTGCCTGGGCTATCTCTCCCAGGGAGAAGAGCAACTTCGCGTGCTCGAGCCGGGAGGCGACGTCGCCTGGACCCCGTCGTGCAACCCTCCGGAGCTGTTCGAGGGCCTCCTCCTTTTCTCCCCGGGACCAGTAGGCCCGGGCGAAGTGAAGGCGTCTCGCCTCCAGGAGCCCATCGGGCAGATTCGTGAGAAAGAGAGACTTCGCGTCCTGGGCCTCCCGCAGCAGCCTGTAATTCTCTTCGGCCGTGTCGGCGTAGAGCGACATGGGGGCGGCGAACTCGAGGAGAGGCTTGTCGTCGGTATTCACGGGCGAGCCCTGGACGAAACGGGCAAGCGCAGCCTCATCCATGACGAACAGGGTGAGCAGATCCAGAGCCGATCCCAACCGGAGGCTCGCCATGTCCTCCCGGACCGTTGGCGAGCCGGCGATCCGTCGCTCCAACAAGGCATAATCTACGCGCAAGGGCGAGGCTGTCCCGACCAGGAGGTAGTCGGCCTGGAGCGTGCGCCAGAGCGTCGAGTGCGGGAAGACCTGTCTGAACGTGTTCAGGATCATCTTCAGGTCACGAGGGAAGAGCGAGTAGCCTTGGACCCACTGCGCCATGATCCCGTCATCCGCCAGCCGACGTCGGGCCAGCCGGTAGAATTCTTCGGAAAAAAGATTGGCGACGCCGGCGATCCAGGGATTTGAAGGCTCCGAGCTGATGACATCGTATCGCTTGGAGCTCCCAAGGATAACGTTCCTCCCGTCCCCGATCACCACCCTGACGCGCGGGTCGCGAAGGACACCCCGGTTCTCCTGAGCGAAAAAGTTCGATGCTTCCACCACCGCCGGCTCCAGCTCCACAACATCGATCTCACGGACGAGCGGATGCTGGGCTACCGCGCCGGCCGTGACGCCGCTGCCCAGGCCGATGATGAGAACCCGCTCCGGCCGCGGATGGAGCAAGATGGGCACATGGCCCAGCAACAGTTGTGTCGTCATGTCCGACCCGTTGGTGGCGTCAACCTTCCCGTCCACCTTCAGCGAGGTCAGCCGCTCTGTCCGCTCAACCGCCACCGTGGAGTTGATCCCCTCGCGGTAGAAGACGAGCTGCCGCGATGCGGCCTCCCGCCGGAACTGTGCCGCCGGGTCCGCCTCGGAGGCAAACCGCCGGACGTAGATTGACGCGCCCCCCACCATCACTCGCCAATCCCAGCGCGGGAGGAGCACCACCCCAGCGATGAAGACAAGAGCCAGGGGGAGGGGGACGACCGCCACGCGGCGCCAAAGGGGTTGGGCCTTGGCGGAGGCGGCGAGGACGATCACCCCGACAGCGACGTTGAGTGCCGCAGCGCCCATCATCGACGGCTGGGCGCCGATACGGGGTATGAGAAGAAACCCGGCAAGGAGGGCGCCGCCTATCGTTCCCACCGTGTTGGCCGAGTAGACCTGCCCGATGTCGCGGCCCAGGCGTGGGAGGGCCCTGGCGCAGATCTGAACCGCGCAGGGGAATGCGCTCCCGAGAATGGTGGTCGGCACGATCATGACAAGGAAGCTGAGGGAGAACTGGGTCAGGAGGGCCCCGCCGGGAGAAGGGGACATGCGCTTCATGATCCCCAGGACAAGGTCGGGCAACCGTTCGATGATCGGCACCACCGCGAGAGCGGCGAACCCAGCGGCCACCTCGAGCCCCCCGAACAGCATTGGGCCAACCTGCCGCTTCCCCCAGATCCTGGCGAAGAGGAAGCTACCCAGCGCGAGGCCCACGAGGAAGGTCGTCAGCATGGCGCTGAACGCATAGATCGAGCTGCCGACCACGAGACTCAACGCCCGTGTCCAGGCCACCTCGTAGATCATCGAGGCTGTTCCCGAGAGGCCGATGCCGTAGAGGATGAGGGCGAGCAAGCGACTCGACAGCGGGAGTGGGGCCGCGGCCGCCTTTAGCAGGATCTTTTCCTGGCCTCGAGACGCCTTGACGGCCGGCGAGGCCGGCCGGCGGACGGCGCGATCAATGAGGAGTGTGATAGCAGCGATCACCAGGTTGATGGCCGCGGCGAGAACGATCGTCCGATTCACTCCGATCGCGGGCAGAAGGAAGAAGCCGGCGGCCCCCGAGCCCACGACGGCTCCGAAGGTGTTCAGGCTGTAGAGCTCCCCGACCTCCTGCCCAACCCCCTCCAGCTTTTCCACGAAGAATTTGCTGAGGACCGGGAGAGTCGCGCCCATGAGGGTTGTAGGAACGAGGAGGATAAGGAATACCAGCGCGAACTGTACCAAGCTGAAGGTGAAGAAGGGCATGCTGAGGCCTCTATAAAGGGCGAGATAGACGCGCTCAGCCTGGGTGAGGAGAAAGGGGACCATGAGACAGAAGACGCCGATTCCTGCTTCCAGGAGGCCATAGATTCGGAGGGGCCGGCTGTGCCGGTCAATCAGCCTGCCGAAGAGGAAGGCGCCGAGGGCCAGGCCGGCCATGAAGGCCGCCAATACGCCCGTGATGGCGAATACCGTGTGCCCGAAGACAAGGCTCAGCATTCGCATCCAGACGATCTCATACGCCAGGCCTGTCGCCCCCGAGAGGAAAAAGCAGGCGTACACGGCGGCCAGAGCCGCCCGCGGCAGACGCTGCCCCATCTTCGGATCACCCATCTCTGGAGGCCGCCATCGGCCCTTCGTCACCTCATGTTGAAATAGGACACTCAAGGAAACCCGAAGGATCCTTGAGGTCTTCGCTCCAGGCGGACATTCATTGCGCCGCGCCGCCTAAGCGCTTACCTTCCCTGCCATAGTAACATGGCCTCTTGCTCGGTGTTATCAGAATCGACAGATCGGCAGGCTCATGAACCCCAGGTAGCTGAGTGCTCCGTTTCGCACATGCGATGACATCCGATGAGAAAAGTCGGAAGATTTTCCGAAAAACTGGCGTATGATACAAGCGAAAAGGGGGCACGAATGGCCGAGTGGAACCGGCACCGAATCGAGAGGCTGTACCGGGCCGGCGAGAAAGGTGAGGCGGATCATGCCGGCCCCGGCGCCACCCTGCTTCGCCTGATACGCGACGAGCCGCTGCACGATAGGACGATCCTGGACGTGGGCTGCGGCAGCGGTCGCCTGACCTTCGCCTTGGCCAAGGATGCCGGTCGGATGATCGGGATCGACCGCTCCCATGAGGCAATCGAACGAGCCCGACAGCGCGCCGCGGCACTCCGGCTGGACCGCGTAACGTTTCATTGCCTTGACGCGGAGGCGATGAATTATCGTGACCTCGGTCCGATCAGCCTCGTTGTCGCCAACCTTTGCATGTCAAATGAGATCATCCGGCGGGCGGGCGCTGCGCTCTCTCCGGGCGACCTCATAGTCTTTGCGGCCTTTCACCTGGACCAATGGAAGGAGAGCGGCAGGGTCTCCCGATACGCCTACGGAGAGGGACAGGTCGAGACGGCACTTTCAGAGGCTGGGTTCAAACAGATCTACCTGGGAGTGGAGCGAGAGGTGCTGTCCCTCGCCACTCTGGATGAGGGTTTGTCCTATCTGGAAGCGTCTGGGATGTCCGGAAAGTGGAAGGCAGATGGCCGGTGGGAAGGGTTTCTCACGTACCTCCAGAGCGGCGGGAGGGAGCTTACGGTCAGCGCTCGCGTCATGGTCAAGGCCCGAAGGCGCTGAGCCGGAACGTCCCGACACGGCACATCCAGACCGCCCTGCCTTTCACGGATGACGGCTTTCATCACGTCCTTCCGGGTCACCATCGGATGGGGAATCCACGATCGCCTCGGCCTCTTCTCCCATGAGCGCCTGCTCTATCTCGGCTTTCGCGTCCGGATCTTGCTCATGGCGGTTGGCCTCGGCAAGCGCGGCGAAGGCGTCCTCCGTCCCGATCCTGCCCAGCGCCCAGGCTGCATGGCCTCGGATCAACGGGTCCGGATCCGAGAGAGCCCTGACAAGGGCAGGGATCGACTCGACAGATCCCAGGTTGCCGAGGGCGACCGCCACATTTCGCAAAAAGCCTCGTCGCTTCGGGCGCCGGATAGCGCTCCCTTTGAAGCGGGCCCGAAACTCTTCATCAGTGAGCGAGAGGAGCGGGATCAGCTCCGGCGCGTGCAGACCGTCCCTGGCGTGAAACGCCGGTTCCTTGCTCGGCTTGGCCTTGGCGTTATAGGGACAGACATCCTGACAGACGTCGCACCCGAAGACGTGATCGCCCATCAATGGCCGCAATTCGACCGGGATGCTCCCCTTAAGCTCGATCGTCAGATAGGAGATGCAGCGGCGGGCATCCAGCCGACGCGGGCCGATGAAGGCGGTTGTGGGGCAGGCCTTGAGACAAAGATCGCACGACCCGCACCGGTCCTTGATCGATCTGTCTCGTGGAAGCGAGAGGCTCAGAAACAGCTCGCCGAGGAAAAACCAGGACCCTTGCTTCGGGGAGATGAGATGGGTGTTTTTCCCGATCCATCCGATCCCGGCCCGGCCGGAGAACCCCCGTTCCAGCACCGGCCCGGTATCGACGTACACCCTCCCCTGGACGATCCCACCGACCTCGCCCCGAATCCAGGTCAAGAGCGAATCAAGCCGGCGTTCCAGAACGGTATGATAATCGTCTCCCCATGCGTAGCGCGAGATCCATCCCCTAGGCGTGCCACGTGGAGCGGTCTCGCGGGGAAAGGGCGTGTAGTAGTTCATCGCGACGGAGACAACCGAGCGGGCCCACGGCAACCAGGAGCCCGGATGGCGGCGGGCCTCCTCGGTTCGCGTGAGGTAGGCCATCTCGCCCGCATATCCCTGCCGCAGCCAGTCGGCGAATGACGCTTCGTGCAAAGGGTCGGCGACCGAAGAGATCCCGACCAGCTCGAATCCCAGCCGACGAGCCTCTTCTTTGATCGCGCTGGCCAACTCCTCCGGGGTCTGTCTTGTCAAGCCTGTCTTCTCCTTTGCGCCGGTCCGACCCCTCGATTGTGCAGCGTTTTGGGCGGCCCGTCAACAGCCTGCTCTGCCCCCCACCATCTGGGCGGGTGAGTCAGTGCGTGAGGAGCCGGACGAACTTCTCGGCCGACGAGCGCGAGGGCGCTTTTCCCTTGACCCTTCGCTGGAGCCCAGATTATGGTGATACCGCCTGTCCGGTGCGATGGGGGAAAAGGCGAACTGCACAATGATGCCGAGATTCCTGATTGGGGCGCTGACCGTGACATCGCTCGCGACCCTGATTGCGTGCGCCGCCCCCGAGGTTCGCCCGGAGTGGGGAGTGATCGGCTCTCCAATCGATGAGGTCTTGGAGACCTTCCTGGAAGTGACAAAGCAGTGGGGGTTCACCCTTGAGACAGTAGACACGTCGAAATATCTGATCAGAGGCACGAGAGATTCAACAACGGAGATCGGCGGATCGGTCGATCCCTACCAACGGTTCGGCAAGGCGACACGCCAGGAATTTCACGTGATGAGAGCCCAGATGCGGCGACGCGGAGACCAGTCAACGGTCGTCGAGATCGTCTATCTGATCGATAAGATCCCGGATGCAGAGGCCGGCTACGCGCTTCTGAATGCCGTCCGGGACAGGCTGGCGGCGAGAAATCGATAAGCGCCATATCCCCACCCTGCTTGATCCTCAACGTTTTCCAGCTACTCCACGCCTTTTGACACCACTGCAGCGTTGACACTTGGCAGGCTTGGTAATACACTGTTACCACACTACATGACCCCCGAAAGGAGGATCGTCATGGTCAAGCGCCTGACAAAGCATGGGAATAGCCTGGCCCTCGTGATCGACCGAGGCGTGCTGAACCTGCTCGAAATCGATGCCGACACCCCGCTTTCCGTGACGACGGACGGAAAGTGTTTGATCGTCACCCCTGTGCGCGACCCGGAACGGGAAAAGCGATTCCGCGCCGCGCTTGAGAGAGTAAACAAGCGCTACGGCCCGGCTCTCAAGCGTCTGGCAGATTAGCCGATGCTCCCGATCTTCCTCAGCCTCGACGAGGTGATCGAGATCCATCGTGATCAAATTGAGCGATACGGGGGCAGCGCCGGCATCCGCGATATGGGCCTCCTGCAGTCGGCTGTCGCCATGCCCCAGGCCAGCTTCGGTGGTCAGTTTCTGCATGCCGATCTGTACGAGATGGGCGCAGCTTATCTCTTCCACATCGTGCAGAATCATCCCTTCGTGGACGGGAATAAGCGCGTGGGTGCAGCCACAGCGATGGTCTTCCTCGAAATGAACCGTGTTGAGGCAAAAGTTTCAAACGAAACCCTAGTCGAGACTGTCCTCGCAGTCGCACAGGGGAAGCTCGGCAAGGCCGCCGTCGCCGAGTTCCTGCGGAAGCATTCCCGCCGGTGAGCGTCTCCAATGCGTCCTCTGGGTTCTCGCCCCACCCGAAAGGCCGAGGGCTTCGCTCGACAACGATCACCCGACTCGACGGCCAGGCGTTACAAGGATCACGAAACGACCTCAATCGTCGTGTCGCCCGGTGACGGGAGTTCCAGGCCCAAGTGCCCTCAGATCGTCACCGGCCTCACCGGATGCGTGCTTGGTGCGGGTACAGATGTTCGTATGCAATGTATTCCAGGCGCCATGCCGGGCAAAGAC
>JACPQX010000002.1 GCA_016190255.1 Candidatus Methylomirabilis oxygeniifera
CTCCCGTTCTCGCGAAGCTCTACCAGCGGTACAAGGGCAAAGGGCTGGTGATGCTCGGGATCAACGTCGCGTCGGACACCGAGGCCGACGCGAGAAAGTTTGTTGCACAGTACAAGGCCCCGTACCCTATCGGCCGGGACACCACCGGGGAGATCGCCCAGCGCTATGCGCTCCAGCGGGTCCCGACAACGCTCCTGATCAACCGGGACGGGACTCTCTTTGGACGGGCTGACGAGGAGATGACAGAAGACGAGTTCACCAAATACATCGACGCACTCCTCCAACAGAACAAACAGAAATAGATGGGGGTGGAGGGCACATGGTCACAGGGCATGACGTATCGTACCTAGCCGCGCTGCTCGCAGGCCTGCTGTCGTTTCTCTCCCCCTGCACCCTCCCGCTGTTCCCCTCCTTCCTCTCGTTCGTCGCCGGGGTCTCCTTCGAGGATCTGCAGACCCCACTGGCCAGTACCCGGACCCGGCGCGCGATCCTTGTGAATGCGCTCCTGTTTACCCTTGGCTTTACCCTGGTCTTCGTCGCGCTCGGCGCCTCCTTCAGTGTCCTCGGGAACCTCCTGTTCGACTACCAGGCCGTGATTCGGCGGGCGGGCGGGGCCCTGGTCGTGCTGTTCGGCCTCTACGTCGCGGGGTGGCTCCGGATCCCCTTCCTGCTGCGGGAGCGGAAGATCGAGTTGAAGGACAGACCGGCCGGCTACCTCGGGGCGGTCCTGATCGGAATCACCTTTGCCGCCGGGTGGATCCCCTGCGTGGGCCCCATCCTCGGCTCGATCCTGCTCCTGGCCAGTACCACGAAGATGGCTGCCACCGGGGTCTCGCTGCTCCTGGCCTATTCCCTCGGCATGGCGCTTCCCTTCATTGTCAGCGCCCTGGCGTTCAGTCGGTTCCTGACCCTCTTCGACCGGTACAAGCGGTTCCTGCCCGCCGTGAGCGTCATCAGCGGCCTGTTCCTGATCCTGATCGGGGGGTTGCTGATGAGCAACTACTTCAGCGTCCTCTCCGGATACGCGTTGAAGCTCACCCCGCCGTGGCTCTTCGAGCGCTTGTAGGGCTTGGGCGACCGAAAAGCGAAGAGGGGGTCCGTGTGCCCTGCAGCGGGTAGGGCGTCAATGGATCGAGGCAGACGCCTCAGCATCCTGCCTGCCCTCCTTTTACCGCGAGCCAATCTAAGGGACAATTGAGAGATCAGACGGCAGGGCCAGGTTGGATGCCGAACAACGACCGTCAAGGTATGGACCGGATGGACGTTATGGTGTAGGATGAGGGGACCGGCGCCCGGAGGCGAACAGAAGTGTTGGTGAAAGGGAAGGGCAGAAGTGGTATCATGCGTTTTCAGCCGTGCGGGGGCGCCCGAATGGCGGAGGCGATCCCCCGCACCCGATACGTTACGCCAACGATCGACCACCCGCCTGGGGATTTCAAAGCGATAGGTTAGAGCTCCCCCTATAACCCGAAACGGGGTGATTCCAAGGATGATGAATCGGAGAGAGAGGCCCGAGGCGAAGGGTATAGGACAACCGCGCTCTCCGTTTCGGAAAGCCCTTGAAGCCCTGACTATGATTGCCGGGCTTCTTGGGCTTGTGTGGCTTGGTGGGAGTGTCGGTTGGCCAGCGATACGGGCAAATATCGCCCTTATCGGGGGATGGTTCTTCCTGCTGGTGGCCCTCTACCTCTTAGCGCAAATGGCTTTCATGGCTGGCTGGTGGGTGTTGCTGGGCACCAGGGCCAGGCGGATCGGGTATTGGCGGACCTTCGGCCTCTATCTGGTCGGGGATTCCGTCAATTATTTCGTTCCGCCGGCCAATCTGGCCGGAGAACCTGTGAAGGCATATCTGCTGAGCAGGTCGATCGGGTTCGGCCGATCGGTCACGTCCATCGTGGTTCACAAGCATGCGGAGCTCGTGGCCCAGGCGCTCTTTTTGTGCGGGGGCCTAAGCATCGCCATGGCACAGTTCGCGCTTCCCACCAGGCTGAGGTATGCCGCAGTGGCGCCGCTGGTAGGGTTGGGGCTCTTTGTCATCGTGATCTTCTGGGCGCTAAGAAGGCGAGTCTATGGCGCCTTGCTGCGGGGGCTCATGAGTTGCGGCATAAAGAACAATCGTATGAAACTACCATGGCACGCGACCGCATCGCTGGATCGATCGCTTTCCCGTTTTTATAACACACGTATGGCGCTGTTCTGGTGGGCGACGATGTTTTGCTTGCTCGGATGGTGTGGAGGCCTCCTGGAAACCTACCTTGTGCTACAGTTGCTCTCAACAAAGGCGGGACTCGGGACGGCGGCGGCGGTGGAGGCCATCGCGATGGCGCTCAACAGCATGATCTTCTTCGTCCCCGGTCGAATCGGGAGCGCCGAGGCGGTGCGGATCGTCGCCTTCTCGGCTCTAGGGCTCCCCGTTGCGCAGGGGGCGGTCTACAGCCTGATTCGTCGAGGAAGGGAGCTGGCGTGGACGGTTCCCGGCCTCCTCATCTTGCTCAAGATGAGGGCTGGAATCGGGGGCGCTCCTCGCGAGGTCCCCGGCTAATGGCCTCCCGTCCCAAGGTGGTTGGCTCAAGCAGGCCGTGGGGCGATCCCCCCAGGGCAGTCCTCTTTGACTTCGGGGGAACGCTGGATGCCGACGGGATTCCTTGGAAGGATAGATTCTATCCGCTCTACGTGGCCGAACATATGGACATGGGCCGTGATCGATACGATCAGGCCTTCTACGCTGCTGACGACGCCCTGGCGGCCAGGAGGTTGAAAGACCCGTCATTTCGAGAAATTCTCCTGCTCCAAGTGACCGGCGTGTTGGAGGGTCTCAGCGTGCGCGATCCGCAATTGGCGGCGCGCCTGCGCGATCGTTTTCTGACGGACGCACTCCACAAGATTCGCACCAACGCCAGGCTCCTGGAAAGGCTTTCCAGGCGATTCCGGCTCGGCATCGTTTCAAACTTCTACGGCAATCTCGAACGCGTCTGCCTGGACACCGGGCTCGCCCCTTTTATGAGTGTGGTGGTTGACTCGGCCTGCGTGGGGTTCACCAAGCCGGACCCTCGGATCTTTGAGGCCGCCTTGGCAAGATTACACACCGACCCGGAGGAGGCGGTCTTTGTCGGAGATTCACTGCACCGGGATATGGAGGGGGCGAAGCGTTTAGGCATGCGCCATATCTGGCTCGTGCCAGACGCCTCTGCCTCTCCCGTTCCCTGTTGCCCGGGAGACCTCATGATTGGGTCCCTCACCGATCTCCAGGAGGTGCTTCTGTGAGC
>JACPQX010000022.1 GCA_016190255.1 Candidatus Methylomirabilis oxygeniifera
CACAGCTAGACTTAAGATGAGAGACAGAGGTATCACCGTGCCTCGCGGCGCGGCGGCGTTGGTGCTGCTGGCCATAGGGTTCCTGCTCTTGGTCCCCGATCCACACGACCACGGTGATGCCGGATCTCTCGGCGGCCTCTTCCGGCTTCTGGTTCCTGGTTCGACTGGGTCCTTCGACCCGGCTCAGGACAGGCTCACCACAAGCGGTCCGACATCGGACGGCGATCCCCAGAAAACTCAGGGGGCGCCTCGAGCCGGACAACAGGGGATCTGCCCGGTCCACTTCTGGCAGCAGGTCGCTGCCACCGGCCTCGTCCTGGCGTTCCTGCTTCGGCTCACCCTCAACTCCGAGTTCCGCGTCCTCCCATCCGTCGCGTCCCCCGGCAACACATACCTCGGCGCGTTCCACAGCCGCGCCCCACCCATTCTGCTCTAACATCCGCCTGAGTGTAGCCGCCGGCCGGTAATCGGTCTCGCCGTCATTCACCGAGACCGCGAGGCCGACGCGTCTCCTCATTTTTCCGTCACACCATTCCATCTTGATGTGGCGAGACCTCTTGCGCCTGAGGAGGAACAACCGATGTCATTCCCCTACCTAAAACAGATGGGGCTGATCGTGCTGGCCCTCGTGGCCACACTGACAGCCGGAGCCCACATCGCATTCGCTCAGGTCAAAAATCCTGAACTCGAGGCCTTGAAGAGAGAGATAGAAGAGCTTCGCCGCAGCGACGCCGAAAAACAGAGGAAACTCGATGAGTTGCAGCGTCGGATTCAGATCATGGAATCCCAACCGATCGCCGGGGAGAAGCCCGCGGCGCCAGAATCCGCGCTCGACCGGGCATTGAAGGAGACGGAACCCGCTGCGGAGCAAGCCCCGAGGACCGACTTCTTCTCTCGCCAGATCGGGGGGACGACATTTCGACTGATCGACATCTCGCTGGATGCCCTCTTCGCCGCCGGGACCTCCACCGAACGCGACGCGTCGATCCAGAACCTCCAAGGGGGGGACCACGATCCGCGAAGGCGCGGCTTCACGGTCCAGAACATCGAGCTGTCGCTCTCGGGCGCGGTCGATCCGTACTTCACGGGAGAGACCCATATCATTTACCTCATCGACCCTGTCGCCGGCGAAACGAGGGTTGAGCTGGAAGAAGCGTTCCTGACGACGCAGGCGCTGCCTTATGGACTCCAGCTTGAGGCCGGGTTCTTTTTTACCGAATTCGGGATTATCAATCCCACCCACCCTCACGCTTGGGACTGGCTGGACCAGCCGGTGATGAACACGAGGCTCTTCGGCCCCGATGGCTTGCGACAGGCCGGCCTTCGGCTGGGCTGGCTCACGCCGCTGCCCTGGTACTCCGAGGTGCACGTCGGCATGCAAAACGCCAATGGTGAAACCGCGTCGAGCTTCCTCGCCAACGGTGAGTTCTTCGAGGAGCGGCCGATCGGCGGCCGACCGTTCGTCGAGCGCGACGTCAGAAGCTCGAAGGACCTCCTCTATCTTGCCCGCTGGGTGAACTCCTGGAACCTGAGCGACGCGGTGACCACCAAGGTCGGCTTGTCAGGGCTCTACGGCCCAAATGCGACCGGTCCCGACGGCGACACCTGGATCTACGGGGCGGACCTCAAGCTGACCTGGCGCCCAACAAACAACTTCCGGGGATGGCCGTTCGTCCTCTGGCAGTCGGAGGCGATGAAGCGAGACTACAGGGCCGATCGGTTCTTCGATGACAGCGACCCCGGCAACATCATCGACCTGCCGCGCGCGACGCTCAGCGATTATGGGTTCTACACTCAGGCGCTCTATGGATTCACGTACGGCTGGGCCGCGGGATTGCGCTATGAGTATGCGACTGGAAGCGGCGAGAGCGTCCTCAGCTTTGACGGGAGGAGGAACGATCCGTTCCGCGACGACCGCCATCGGGTCTCGCCGCTACTGGTCTGGCACCCGTCGGAGTTCTCCAGGATCCGGCTGCAATACAACTACGACCGCGCGGACCACCTCGAACGGGGAGATACTCACTCGGTTTGGCTGGGGGTCGAGTTCCTCTATGGCGCCCACCCGGCTCACAAGTACTAATCAACGGAGGCCCATCATGATGCGCCCGGATTCACTGGCGTTCAGATCGTTCCTGATCGCTCTCGTATCGGCAGCTATCGCGCTTGCACCCCCCGACGTCCATGCCCAAGGGGGCGCCAAACCGTTTCAAGTCTGCGCCACGGTTCCCGATTTTGGCAGCCTCGTCCGAGAGGTGGGGGGCGATCGCGTCTCGGTCACCGTATTTGCCAAGGGGACGGAAGACCCGCACTTCGTCGAGGCCAAACCCAGCTTCATCAAGGCGCTGAGCCAGTGTGATCTCTACATCCAGGTGGGCATGGACCTGGAGATCGGCTGGGCCCCCGTGCTGTTGCAGAACGCCAGGAACGGGGCCGTCCTGCCGGGCGCGACTGGCTTCCTCGACGCCTCCAAGGTCATCTCACCACTAGAGATTCCGACTGGGCCGACCGACCGCTCCATGGGCGACGTCCATCCCCTGGGAAATCCTCACTATCTGCTCGACCCTCTCAATGGTCTCAAGGTGGCTCGGCTGATCCGCGATAAGCTGATCGAGCTGCGTCCCGCTCACAAGGCATACTTCGAGGATCGGTATGCCTCTTTCAGGAAGAGACTTGGCGCGGCGCTCGTGGGCGAGAAGCTCGCCAGGAAATACGATGTCGAGAAGCTCGCCCTCCTCTCCGAGCGCGGCGGGCTGGGCTCGTTTCTCAAGGCACAAGGGGAACAGGCACTTCTCGGTGGATGGCTCGGTCTGATGTTGCCGCATTACGGGTCCAAGGCGGTCGATGACCACAATGCGTGGCCATACTTTACCCGCCGATTCGGGATCCAGGTCATCGGGCACTTGGAGCCCAAGCCCGGAGTATCTCCGACGACGAGTCACCTGCGGGGCTTGGTGGACAGGATGCGAGTCGAAGGGGTCAAGGCGGTCCTGGCGGTCCCCTATTACGACCCACGCCACGCCCGATTCATCTCTGAGAACACCGGCGCCAGGGTCGTGAATCTGGCTAATCAGGTCAGCGCGCGGGAAGGGGCTGACGACTATCTCAGCATGGTCGATTACAATGTCCGCCATCTCGTGGGAGCCTTGGGAGGTGGCAGATAAGATGGAGCAGAACGATCTCGTGCTGAAGGCAACCGGCCTGACCCTGGCCTACGGGCGACGGATCGTGCTGGAGGACGTCAACCTCGAGGTCAGATCGGGTCGGTTCTGGTTCTTCGTCGGGCCGAACGGCTCTGGAAAGACCACCCTCATCCGGGCCATCCTGGGCGTCCTTCGACCCCGGACGGGGACCTTGTGGCTGCACCCGGATCGCGGGCATCTGGAGCAGATCGGCTTCGTCCCGCAGCGATGCGACCTCAATCCGGCCCTTCCGACCACGGTGCGCGAGTTCGTGGTGCTCGGGCTCGTCGGCACTCGCGCAAGTAGGAGAGAAGAGACCGAGCGTCTGGAATGGGCCCTCGCCAAGGTCGGCTTGGAAGGGATGGCCGAGCGGGACTATTGGTCCATCTCGGGAGGTCAGCGACAACGGGCCCTGGTGGCTCGAGCCCTTGTGCGACGGCCCAGCCTCCTGATTCTGGATGAACCGACCAATGGCCTCGACCTCGCGGCGGAAGACGCGTTCCTACGGCTCCTCGCCGACCTGAACCGGAAGGACCACTTGACGCTGCTGTTCGTCACCCACGCTCTCGCCATCGCGGCCCGCTACGCCACGCATGTGGCCATCTTTCACTCGAAACGAGTCGAGACCGGTCCGCGTCGGGAGATGCTGACCCGCGAGGCCCTCAAGCGCGTCTATGGGGTGGGGGTAGAGGTCTCCGCCGACCCGTCGGGTCTGGTGGGGGTCCGGGTCTGTCCGGAGGGAGGGAACTCATGATCGAGAGTTTCCTCTCCTCCTGGGCTCTCTTTCACAACACCTATCTCGCGGGGTGGCTGATCGGCCTCCTCCTCTCCCTCGTCGGCGTGCTCGTGGTCGCCCGAGACCAGATCTTTCTCGGCGCGGCCGTCTCACAGGCATCAACCCTCGGGATCGCGTTGGCGATGTGGATCGGGGCGTGGTCGGCGGCACATTCCCTTTCCTGGTTCCGCTCGGACGCCTTCCTCTCTCTGATGGCCGTCGTGTTTTCCGTGCTCGCCGCTCTCCTCACGGGACCCGGAGGAGAGACCGAAGGTGAAAGCCATGAGGCACTGACGGGCTGGGTCTTTCTGGCGTCGGGCAGCCTCTCCATCCTCATCGTTTCCCATAGCCCGCACGGCTTGGAGGAGATCCACCGTTTGCTTGCGTCGAGCATCATCGGGGCAACGGGCGAGGATGTCTGGGCATTCGGCGCGCTTGCCGGCTTGACCGCGCTTGCCATCTGGGCCGCGCATCGCCGCCTCGTGCTCTTTGCCATGGATCCTGTGATGGCGGCAGCGGTGGGGATGAGGACGACCCGCTGGGCGGCGCTTGCCTCAGGGTGCCTCGGTCTTGCCGTGGGGCTGTCGATCAGGACATCGGGCATGCTCTATACATTTGGATGTTTGGTGCTCCCCGCGCTCGTGGCCAAGAACCTCTGCCGAGAGGTGCGCCCGATGTTCGTCGTGGCGCCACTGGTTGCTGTAGGGACCGGCGCAGTCGGGTTCGTGCTCGCCAACCACTACGATTTTCCACCCGCTCAGATGACGGTCGCGTTGCTGAGCCTCTTGCTCACGGTGGCCTGGCTCGTCCCGAGGATGCGGCGGAGAGCCATGAGGTGACCCGGTCCCGACGCTCAGCCCCCTCTCCCGAGCGGGCAACGGCATAGCCGGGTTGGCCGTGGCCCACATCCCTCAATGCCAGGTCGAACTGTAGCCGGCCCCTCCGGGTCCCGACGACAACGGTGGTGGGTGATGTTGCCGGAGACCCTTCACGGAGCCTGACTTGAAATGCTTCACCAAGTTCGCTCTGAGCGGACATCAAGGACTGGCTCCGCGGAGGAAGGGCATCTCGATCCCGGTCGAGCATTGGCTCGCAAGTCTCACACCGACCCACTTCCAGAACTGGAAAAACCTTGACATCGTCGGGTCTTTGAGGCGTAATATCTTCGCGAGTACGAATATTGTGGCCCGAGTCCGTTGCGGCGATATGCTAACCATGATCCAGACTGCAGGTCCTCCTAAATCTTTCGGTAACAAGCCTTCCGCGTTCCGCCTTGACGGTCGAGGCGTCTTTTGACCGTCAGGCCGCCAAGTCCAGAACCCCTCGCGCTTACCTGATACTACGTTTCTCCAAACTTCTCGGCGCCTCACGTGCTGTGGCTGGTTGTCTCTTTCGTGGGGCCGGCTTGTCCGTATTTGAGGCGAGCCCTGCCCCACGGCTTGGTTCTCGGAAGACGACTTGACCAAGGGTCTCAAAGAAGAGGGCCCCTGATGAAAACTGCATCGATGCCAGAGCCTCATGCGGTAGGTCCAATGCTCTTCGAGGCAGCATGTGGGAATGACCGGGCCGGGGCGCTTGGACCGAGCAATGACTCCATGGTGGTGATCGACCCGGCCGGGGGCACACTGACGGCAACCGTGAACACGTTGAAACACCTGCATCCGACCCCACCTCGAGCGTGCGGTTGCCACACGCAATCGTGGGGGAGAGGGGGAGGACTCAATCCAAGAGATGTGGTGTGAAGGGAGGTAGAAGGATGCTCATTCCCGCGGGCGAGATCCGTCGGTTGAAAGAGGAGGAGCGGCGGCGGGAGGCGGCGCACCGCCGGATCCGGCGGGATCGTCTCCGCAAGAGACTCCTTTGGCTGCTAATCGGAGCCCTGCTCGGTGCCTCCGCCCTCATCGGGTCGCACTGGATTTCCCTGCACGCGGCGAGCGCGACAACCGTGGAGGTCTTCACCCTCGATTCCACCGGAC
>JACPQX010000024.1 GCA_016190255.1 Candidatus Methylomirabilis oxygeniifera
AGATCGAATCGCTCGGGGCAAAGGTCATCGCGCAATACGCGGTCCTCGGGCCGTATGACTTCGTCAATGTGGTCGAGGCTCCGGACAACGAGACCATCGCAAAGGTCTCGATGGAGCTCGGCTCCCGCGGGACAGTTCAGATCATGACGCTTCCGGCTCTCCCGGTCGAGACCTTCACCAAAAAGGCGAAGGGGAAGTAGGACGCCCCGCCCCCTCAACCTGACCCTTCGGGCTGAGCCCTCAGGGCGAAGCCTTTTCCCCCCAGGGGAGAAGGGATGGATGAGGGAAGATGACCAATCTCTTTCAACCCAGGCTGCTCAACGGGATCTTCGGGGACCCCGGCCTCCTCGTGGGGCTTCGATGGGAGCGTCGCGCGCTCCTGGTGGACCTAGGTGACCTTACGACGCAGGCGCCCGCCGACCTGCTGAAGGTCACCGATGTCTTTGTCTCTCACACCCACGTCGATCACTTCATTGGATTCGATCACCTGTTGCGGATCCTCCTCGGTCGCGATCGGGCGATCCGTCTCTTCGGGCCCCCGGGGATCATCGCCAACGTCGAGGGGAAGCTTTCCGGCTATACCTGGAATCTGGTGGAGGGATACACCCTTGCGTTCGAGGTCCACGAGGTCAGCCCGGAGAAGGTCACCACAGCCCGCTTCCCATGTGGTGCCCGGTTCGAGCGGATCGATCTGCCGCCACCATCGGTGTTCCGTGGCGTGCTGCTCGACGATCCGTTGTTCCGTGTCGAGGCCGTGCACCTCGATCACAAGATCCCCTGCCTGGCCTTCGCACTCGCCGAAGCGCAGCGCATCAACGTTGACGCCGATCGGGTGATGCATCTCGGCCTGACGACCGGACCTTGGCTGACCGAATTCAAACGGCTGCTCCGCGCAGGCGCTCCCGACGAGACGATGATCCGTGCCTCGTGCGCGGATGAGCACGGCGAGCGCGTTCGGATGATCGCGCTCGGCGATCTGAGGCATACGATTGCGACCATCACGAGCGGTCAGAAGCTCGCCTATGTCACCGACACCCTGTATTCGCGCGACAATAGGCGAAAGATCACTGCGCTCGCCCGCGACGCGGACATCCTCTTCTGTGAGGCGGTTTACCTGGAACAGGATCGGGATCTGGCCAGCGAGCGACACCACTTGACGGCTCGACAGGCCGGACTTCTCGCGGCCGAAGCCAACGTGAAAGAGCTGGCGTTGTTTCATTTTTCACCCAGGTATCAGGAGTGCCCGGATGCCCTGTATCGCGAGGCGGCAGAGGCGTTCGGCGGGCCGGTCCGCTAGTGCCAGGCCAATACACTTCGCCTAGCATCGTTACTGGCCCGCGGGGCACTCCCTGTCCGGGATCCCGGGACGGGCCTCCCGGACCGGGACGACGTACCCTCAAATCAGGGCGAAAAAGCCGGGGGCTCAGCAATAGCATTCCAGGGCGTTGTCGCCTTGTGCGAGAAGAGAGAAGAGCTGTAGGCGCTGGTAGAAAGACCGATGCCAGATAATTTCAGCTTCGTGATTGAGGGGAGGCTGGCCGGGATGGCGCGCCCAGGACGCTCGAGTCCTTTGGAAGATGATCTTGCCTTCCTGATGGCCCGGGGGATCGGCGCGATCGTCTCCATGACCGACAGGCCGCTGGATGAAGGGATGGTGAGCGGCTTCGGGCTCCGCTACCTCCATCTTCCAGTTCCAGACTACTGCGCTCCAACGATCCAGCAGATCGAGGAGTTCCTGGCATTCCTGGATGAGGTCGATCATGAGAGTGCCGTTGCCGTCCACTGCTACGCGGGGCAGGGGCGGACCGGCACCTTGCTGGCCTGCGCGCTCGTACACCAAGGGATGAGCGCCGAAGCAGCGATCCGCCTCGTGAGGGCCAAGCGCCCCCCATCCATCGACACGTTGGTTCAGGAGCAGATCATCTTTGACTTCGCCTCCCTTCGGATACGCTAACGTCACATCGCACATCCAAGGAGACCATCATGGTTGAGGGGCTGTACGCGACATTGAAGACCAGTATGGGAGAGATCGTCATCCGCCTCTTCGAGGACAAGGCGCCGAAGACTGTGGCCAACTTCGTCGGGCTTGCCACGGGCACCACGGCCTGGTCCGATCCGAAGAGCGGACAGCAGGTGAAGCGGCCGCTCTATAACGGCACGATCTTTCACCGGGTGATTCCGAACTTTATGATCCAGGGCGGTGACCCGCTCGGCATCGGGAGCGGCGGTCCGGGATACCGCTTCCCGGATGAATTTCATCCCGACCTTCGCCACGATAAGTCCGGTATCCTCTCCATGGCGAATGCCGGCCCCAACAGCAACGGCAGCCAATTTTTCATCACCCATCAAGCCACTCCCTGGCTCGATGGCAAGCACTCGGTCTTCGGCGAGGTGGTAGGGGGGCACGACGTGGTGGAAGCGATCGGTCATGTCCCCCGCGATGCGCGCGACAAACCGCTGGCAGACGTCATCCTGGCCGAGGTGGCGATCTCGCGGACGACCGGATAGGAGCCGCTCGCCGTGGATTTTGGCCGGAACGCATACATCGAGCTTATGGCGTCGAAGGACCCGGCGATCAGGCGCGTGCTCGAGGAGGGGTACGACTTTGTCACGAATGCGTTCAAGCCTGAGGCGAGGCCTGCGGGCATCCGGGTAAGAGACGCAGCAACTGTCGTCTCAGAGCTCAGACGGGAAGGATACCTGATCGAGCTCTGCCCGGCCTACAACGAGGCTGGGGATCCCATTCCTGGGATGCAGTCGGTCTGGCGCAAGCGGTGAGGGGCGCGCACGCTTTGGTCTCGGGCCAGAAGAACCGCGGCAAGGTGATTCCCCTGCAGAAGCAGCCCTGGAGTCACCCCTCTGCTTCTCAGTCTCCCAAGGAGCCTCTCGGGGAAGACCCCGTACGATGGAACCCGGACCCTCCGGCGACGAACGTCTCGTCCACACGCTCCAGTGCCCGATTTGCGGGGTTGAAGGCGAACTTGTGCTCCCTCCGCGCGCCGCCGAGCGGTGCGTCGCCCTCCAAAGGGTCCGCTGTGACTCGTGTGGGATTGAGCGGACGGTCTTCCTCAAGTTCCCCGACGAGGAGGAAAACCGGGGCCCCCAGTAGCCTTTCGCGAGGAGGCGTGGCCAATGACTATGACCCGCACGGCACGGGACTGAAGCGTTTGTTTGAGAGAGGGCAGTGGCGTTTGCCGGTGAAAGGGTGGATTGTGCGTCCAGCACTAAACATCGTCCTGGTGCAGGGTGTCAGAGCGTAGGAAGGCAATCACTTGAGCCTTCGACATCCCCAGGGGGCATGGGGCCCTCGGGTGTCGAGGACCGGTTACTACGGGGGTAACAACTATGCGACAGATTGTCACGGTGGTGCTGGTCATGGCTGGCGTTCTGGGATCGGCTGTTCCGTCCGCGTTGAACCAGATCGCGTCGGCTGAAGAGGGCTGGGGGGGTTCGGCGGGGATGCGGGGGTACCGAATGCTCCCCGAGATGATGCGGGGCATGGGAATGCCCGGCCCGTGGGGCTATGGACGCGGGGGCCACGAGGGACCACTGATCAGCATGATGCTTCACTGGAAGGACCAGCTTGCGTTGACCGCCAATCAGGAGCGTTCGCTCAGGGAGATACGGGCCAACTTCGAGAAAGAGGCGATCAAGCGCACCTCGGACATCGATGTGGCCGAGCTGGAATTGAAAGAGCTGCTGGAGCAGGAGAAGGTCGATTTGATCAAGGCCGAGGCCTCGACAAAGAAAATCGCCCTCCTGCGCGCCGATCTGCGCCTGGCTCGAATCAAAACCATCGAGGCCGGTAAGGCGTTGCTGACTTCGGAACAGCAGCGGAAACTTGAGCGGCTGGGTCACGATTCGAGAATGGGTGAACCGGGAAGGGGAATGACGGGTCCCGGCATGCGCCCGGCGCCTCCGCTCTACTGACGAAATCATCACAGAGGTGGAGCGCTTCCTGGGCACCGTCTGCTGCGTGCGGGGGGATGGCGCGGTGGCTACTTCTGGGGGCGGGCCGTCGCGGTGCCGGGTGTCTTGCGGCGACCTTGGGCGAACTTCGCCGCGAGCAGGATCGCCTCCACCATGCTGCGTGGATTCGCGGTGCCGGTTCCCGCGATGTCGAACGCGGTGCCGTGATCGACGGAGGTACGAATAATGGGCAGGCCGACGGTGACGTTGACCCCTCGTTCGAAGCCTATCAGCTTCAGCGGGATATGTCCTTGATCATGGTACATGGCGACCACAGCATCGAATTCGCCTCCCTTGAGGCGGTAGAAGAGGGTATCGGGCGGGTAGGGGCCGCTTGCCCCCAGCCCTTCGGCTTTCGCGGCCTCGATTGCCGGACCGATTTCGTCGATCTCTTCTCGGCCAAACAGGCCGCCCTCTCCGGCATGCGGGTTCAGCCCAGCGACAGCGATCCGCTTTTTCCGCGATCCCAGATCGCAGAGCGCCTGATGTGCCAGGCGGATGACCGTCAGGATCCGCGCCTTCTTCACCTTCTCGCAGGCGCCGCGAAGCGACGTATGGGCCGAGACATGAATGACCCGCATTCGGCCGACCACCAGCATCATCGCGTAGTCCTTGGTGCCGGTCCGCTGGGCGAATAGCTCCGTGTGGCCGTCATATTTGAACCCCGCCTGGACCATGGCCTCCTTGTTGATGGGAGCCGTGACAACACCATCCAGTTCGCGCGTCAGCGCGAGGTCGATTGCCTTGTAAAGATACTCGACTGCGGCCCTCCCACAGTGGGGGGAAAGGACGCCGGACGGACAGCTTGCGGCATCGATGTTCTTCAGATCGAGCACCTCGAGAAAGGCCGGGCCTCCAGTTGCCTCGCTGGGCGAGGCGATGGCCCTCACGGAAAGGTCCAGGTGACACAGGCGGGTCGCCCGCCGCATGATCCCGGCCTCGCCGATGACGACCGGGCGGCAGGCGGCACGCACCTCCTCGTGGGTCAGGGTCTTGGCCACGATCTCCGGACCAATCCCCGCCGGGTCTCCAATCGTCAATCCTAAGAACGGACGAAACAGCTCGCGCGTGCGCATTGGCCCCTCAAAGCGAGCGCATATTAGCACAAACCGCTTCCTTGCCCTAGCCTTTTCTGGTATAGTGACTCCGCGTTGCGCCGCGGTTGGGGGCAAACCTCCAGTGCATTTCTCGCTCAGCTTTGATCTATGAACGTCAACGCGCCTGTGCGTGTTCGTTCTGTCGCGCGGTCAAATGATGGAAGCCGGTCCAACTGGATATTGGAAAGGAGGCAGTGATGCGTCTGATGGGCCGATATTGTTCAACCCTTATCGCTGTTGTCGCGGTCGCTGTCCTCTTGGTACAGGGGTGCGCCCCTACGGCCACCCGCGAGAGCGCCGGGGAGTATCTCGATGATTCCACCATCACAACCAAGATTAAGGCGAAGCTTCTGGGGGACCCCGTGGTGAGCGGCTTCGCGGTGTCGGTGGAGACCTTCCGCGGACGGGTGGTGCTGTCGGGGTTTGTCAACTCTCAAACCCAGATCGATCGGGCGATCGCCTTGTCCCGAGAGGTCCCGGGAGTCCGGGAGGTTCAGTCGGCCCTTGTCATCAAGAGCAGATAGACGAACAGCCGTTGGTCTCGCCTGGCCAGCCGGCTGCGAGCATCCCAGGGTCAGTCGCGGGTATTTGACGGTAGTCGTCTTCCGCGTCTGCTGACCATTTCCAGGAGGGAGTCCCGGGCGCCGGCGCCCCTGTCTGGCATCGCAGATCCGATCGATCCCCGGGAATCCTTGATCGGAAACGTCGGCGATTATCATGAACCCTTTGGAGCCACTGTAGGACCAGCCGTGAAGGAGCTACTGCACACGACACGACTGGTTATCGACCAGGTCGTTGATCTTGCCCTTGCCCTCCATGACTTTCTGTGGACGTCCTCTATTTCGCTTCACACCCCGGCCTTCGTTGGAATCACAGTCGTCGCCCTTCTGCTCGGCCTACTGCTCGGACGGATGTCGAGGCCCGGCATTCAGGAGCCATTCCATGGGTCAGAGGGGGAGGGAGCGGACCGCGTTGTGTTGGATCTTGACAGATTGACGCCGCTCGGCCTGTCCGCAGAGGAAGAAGCCGAGACCGAGGTGATGGATATTTCAGGCCTCCGGAAAGAGGGGGCCGTCGAAGAAACTCCTCGGGGCCTTATGGATAGACAGCAGCGACCGGAAACCGCGCCTCAACGATGACGCAAAACCGCACCTCAGGCTTCTGTTCTCACAGGGTTATTTATTCCTTTCAATCCCTACTGCGACAAAATCGGGAAAGACCTGATTTTTTTTCTTGACAGATCAATTTAATATTTTCTAGTATACTATACAATAACGTTATTGTTAGAATCTTGGCTCAGCTTATTCCTCCCTCCCCTTCCAGTAGTTCTTTTTCTACTCTTCAAGCTATTCTGGCTTTCCGACTGCTCTGGGCCGCTGAATCCTAGGTAAAACGGCATTTGAATCCTCGAATATCTGAAGCGTAAGGCTCCATAACGGCAGAGTTCACATTCCCCCCGCTCACGATGTGCGGACAAGATAGAAAGGAGTTTGGAGATGGCAGTCTCCAGGCGTGATTTTCTGAAGGTCTCGGGGGCTACGACAGGCGGCGCAGTCGTGGGGAGTCTCGCCGGGCTCGGGTTCGACCTGAAGCCGGTGCAGGCGGCCGCCACTTCACTTCGCATCAAGAACGCCAAAGCATTTCCATGAGTCTGCCCCTATTGCGCGGTAGGGTGCGCCCAGCTCGTTTAGGTGGCCAATAACAAGATCATCGACATCGAGGGCGATCCGGATTGCCCGCATACGGAGGGCGCGCTCTGCCCGAAAGGCTCTTCGACGTTCCAGCTTTCGATCAACGAGACCCGAATTACCAAGCCGCTTTACAGGGCGCCAG
>JACPQX010000027.1 GCA_016190255.1 Candidatus Methylomirabilis oxygeniifera
CGTGTTCGTGGCGGTGTCGATGACGGAGACGGTATTGGATACGAAGTTGGCCACGTAGACGAAGGCGCCATTGGGGGTGACGGCGACGCCAGCGGGGCCGGTCCCCACGGGGATCGCGGCGGTCACCGTGTTCGTGGCGGTGTCGATGACGGAGACGGTATTGGATCCATTGTTGGCCACGTAGACGAAGGCGCCATTGGGGGTGACGGCGACGCCGGTGGGGTTCACTCCCACGGGGACCGCGGCGGTCTCCGTGTTGGTGGCCGTGTCGATGACGGAGACGGTATTGGATACGAAGTTGGCCACGTAGACGAAGGCGCCATTGGGGGTGACGGCGACGCCAGCGGGGCCGGTCCCCACGGGGATCGCGGTGCCGACCAGGGCGTTCGTGGCGGTTGCGATAACGGAGACGGTATTGGAGCCGGAACTGCTCACGTAGGCGAGGGCGTTGTTGGGAGTAATAGCAACGCCGACAGGGCCGGCCCCCACCGGGACCGTGGCGATGACAATGTTGTTGAAGGTGTTGATGACGGAGACCGTATTGGAACCGGAGTTGGCGACGTAGACAAGGAGCCCGTTCGGGGTAACCGCCACCTGCTCTGGAGTCGACCCAACTGCGACGGTGGCTAACACCGTGTTGGTCGGAATGTTGATGACAGAGACATTCCCCGAGCCGGCATTCGTGACATAGGCGAACGGAACAGCGTACGCAGTACCCTGCATCTGGTACAGAGCACATACCGCATACAGGAGACCAATACGAACACGGCGCCCCAGGAGGGCATCTCCTGAAGGAATAGGTCCCCTACGGGCGACGGCTTTGGTTCCACCCATTCTCAGCCGGCCACACCCCCATTGCCTTTGACTCTCCCCCCACCTCGTCGCCTCAACCTCCGAGAACAATAATTGAGCCGATCAAGGCCTGTCAAGGAAATTCTCCCCTCCGGCTTTACCTGATGATCAGACCGGCGTACCCAACCACGCCTGTCAGATCTTTCGTGACATCTCCGGAGGTGGCGTAGCTGACCAACTCGGCAGAGGTGGCCCCAAGTTCCCTCGCTGCTATCAACATGGCGGTGGTCGGGTGAAAACCGCACATGGTAATCCTCTCCCTTTTCACAACTCGATGTAACCGTTCGGGATCGCACGCAAGGATGGCATCGATCGCCTGTTGGTCTTTCACCCTGGCCTGCTCCTGATCAATGTAATGGCTCATGTCAGTGCTGGCCACCAGAAGCGTCGTTCGATCCGACCCCATGACCGCTTCGGCAATGGCCAGTCCGATGTCCTGACACGCCGCATACTCACTGCTGAAGAGACAGATCGGCACAAAAGAAAATGGAAGACCGAACGCCTGAAGCAGAGGGAGTTGAACCTCTATCGAGTGTTCCCGTTGGTGGCCCAGGTGGTCCTCCTCGAGTGTTTGCGAGTTCCGCTGAATCGCCCTTGCGAGGTCGGTGTCGATAGGGACGTGGCCCAATGGCGTCTCCCATGTCCCGTAGGTCATGATGGCCGCCCCTGCCCCGAGGCCGGTGTGATTTGGCCCCAGAATGACAAACACCTCGGGAAAGACAAGGCGAGCGTAGACGGCTCCGGCGACCCTTCCTGAATATACATAACCCGCGTGGGGGACGACAGCTCCGATGACACGCGCCTTCGGAAATTCCCCCCTGATCAGGTCACCGGCCTGAATCCTAAGCCGCTCTCTGGTGCCCCCATAGAACGAGCCTGCCACCGCTGCCCGTCGAATCACCGGGATTCCTCGTGGCTTCGCAATAACCCATGCGTTGCGCTGACGAGCGAGCGACGATACGCTATCTCTTTCACGGGGCCTTTCTCCGATCCGACGCGCTGGACCCGCTGAGGTCGGCGGTGCCGGTTACAAGCGATCGGAGCCTATCCGGCATCTCGAGCGTGAGGCCAAGATGGACGTCGCAGCTTCTACCACGTCCTCCTCAGAGAGCGACCGCATGCACAGACGATCGTCTTGGATCCGGCATCGACGCTTTAGGCAAGGGCTGCAGGGAAGGGAGACGCGGAGGATCCTCCCATCACCCCCGTATGGGCCGTTCAGCCTGGGATCCGTGGGGCCGAAGAGAGCCACGAGGGGGGTGCCGAGTGCCGCTGCCAGATGCATGGGGCCTGAATCCACAGTCACAAGGAGGTCGATCTGCTTCAGGAGGGCGATCAGGACCCTCAGATCCGTCCGTCCCGCAACCACAAATGGGGCGGGATCCATCCTGGCCGCGAGCCGCCGCGCCCGTGGCAGGTCCGACAATGATCCGGTTACAAGGATCCTTGCGCGGCACCGGCGGGCAAGCATTTCCCCGACGCGCGCGAACCGGTCCTCTTCCCAAAGCTTGGTCGGCCATCGGGCCCGAGGATTAAGGGCGACGACTCGATCACCCGGCCTGACCCCTGCCTCTGCAAGGAGCGCCTCCGCTTTCGCCCCATCCTCAGGCCCGGAAGGAAAGACGAACGTCGTTGGAGACGGATCGGCCCCAAGGAACCTGGCTGCCTCCAGGTATCGATCCACCGCATGCGTCGGCGCCGACGGAAGCGGTACAACGTGCGTGAGAACCCTCCGGCTTCCCTCTCTGGCGTCTGCCAGGCCGACACGAAACCGCGCCCCCGCGAGAAGAATCATCAACGCGCTCTTCAACAGTCCCTGTAGATCAACAACCAAGTCATATCGGCCCTGGCGCAGCTCTGCGATGAGCGTTCCGATCTCTCGGAGTGCCGACGGCCAACGCAACGGCGCCAGGACCTCCTGGCCCCATCGCCTGCGCCCCGAAACGATGACCCGGTCCAGCAGCGGGTGCCCGGCCAGCACCCCTGCTGTCTCTTCCTCAACCAACCAGGCGATATGTCGGTCTGGATAGCGCCGTCGCAATGACGCAAGAAATGGGAGTGTGTTCACGACATCGCCGAGCGAGCTCGGTTTAAGGATAAGGATCCGCTGAACCTGTTCCATTGGCGGAGATCCGTTATGCACAAACGATGTCATGTGGCAACGCTCCGAACCAGGATCCACTCGGCGGCGGCCAGCAGATCCGATGCCACGTGGCTGGGCTTGGGACCGGCCACAGTCTCAAGCTGTCGCAGCGTTTCGCGTCCGAATCCGGTCAATACCAAGACCGATGGAAGACCCAGTCGGTGACCCAGCATGACGTCGGTCATCTGGTCTCCGACAATATAGGACCTCGCCAAGTCCACTCCGTGCTCGTGCGCTGCTTGATGGATCAGACCTGGGGCAGGTTTGCGGCATCGGCACGTGCGTTTAAACGGGAAACGTCCCTCTTCAGGGTGATGAGGACAGTAGTAGAACCCATCGGTTGATCCTCCCACGTCACGAAGGAGCTGCAGGAGGTGCCGATGCGTGGTTTCGACGAGCTCCTCCGTCGCATCACCCTTAGCCACCCGCGATTGGTTGCTCACGACGATGCGGAGAAACCCAGCCTCGCCGAGGCGCTTCAGCGCCGCGCCCGCGCCCTGAATCGGGCGCATCAGGTCAGGCGATTGGACGGATCCCACCTCTTCATTGATCGTGCCGTCCCTGTCGAGGAAGACCGCAGGCGCGCGCCGGGCATTGTTTCGACTGGCGGAGGCCGGCCCGTCGAGAAGATCCGCCGCGGCGGCGACCACCTCCTCCACCCCGATCGCCCGCATGCATCGATGATCAATAGGGCAGTCGCGGTAGCGGCAAGGACTGCAGGGCGGCGGTTGGTGCAAGTTGCGGTGCTCGGCCCCCAACGGACTGGTCAGGCGCGGGTCCGTGGGACCGAATATCGCGATGCACGGTACATTCAACGCTGCGGCCAGATGCATCGCCCCGGTATCGTTCGTCAACAGAAGACGGCACCACCTCAGCAGGCCGGCCAGGGATGAAAGCGAGGTTTTCCCCCCAAGGTCCACGGCCGCGCGTCGCATCCGCTGTTGAATGGCCCGCGTTAAGGTGGCTTCCTTCGACGATCCGAACAGGAGAGCGATCGTGCCCATGCGATCTCCCAGCAGGTCCGCTGCTTCGGCGAATCGCTCGGCCGGCCACCGCTTCGCCGTCCCGTAGGCCCCGCCGGGATTCACCCCAATGAACGAGGCATCAAGTCGCAGCCCCGCCGCTGCCAGAAGACGCTCAGCGTCCGCGTCGCCCCCAGACGGAAATGCGACGCCGGTTGGTTGTTCCCACGCATCCCACCTGAATGCGCCGAGCAGGCCAAGGTAGGCGTCAGCCTGATGGAGTGATGGCACGCTTGACGGGTACACGCCCACCGTCAGTAGCGGCCCCCGCCCGTCGGTCACATACCCGACCCTATGCGTGATCCCCGCCAGCACGCTGATCAACGCAGCCCGAAAGCTGTTCGGCAGGAGAATGGCCAGCTCAAAGCGCCGTCGTCTGAGGGCGGTCACCGCCCAGGCGAACTGATTCCGGCTCGGGATCACGAGGAGATCGTCGATGAACGGTGAGGCTTGAAAGAGGTCACGTACCTGCTGACACACCAGGAGAGAGATCCTCGCGGCGGGAAAAGAGCGGCGAAGGTTCGCGAGCGTGGGCAGCGTAAGGACTGCATCGCCCAGCCAATTCGGGCCACTGACCAGAATCGACCGAATCCGATCAGCTTCAAAAGTCCGCCTGATGCGAAGGGTCATTCGGTTGCGCCCTTCGCCTGATCCGGAGTAAGAATCGGCTGCGTTTTCCACCGACGATGGACCCAAAGCCACTGAGCCGGCTCCCTCCGGACAAAGGCTTCGATGGCTCTGGTGAATGCGGCGGTGTTGGCCACCAAATCAGCCGTCAACTGCCCGGTCCTGCTTAAGGGGATCTCCTCCCCCACGATAATCCTATGGCGATTCCGCCCGAAGCGGAAGATGGCGGCAGGGAGGACCGATGCGTCACTCCTCAGGGCCAAGAGCGCCGGCGCGAGGGCCGTGCAGGCCGGAAGACCAAAGAAATCGACAAACACGCCTTCTTTCAGAGTGATGTTTTGATCGATGAGGATCCCGACGCTCTCACCTCGATTCAGCGCCCCCAGCACGCCACGAATTGCCGATTTCTTCGGTAAGACCTTTGTGCCCCAACCTGCACGCATATGGTTGATCGCCTTATCAAGGTAGGGGTTATCCAGCGGCCGGGCCACAATCCAAAGCGGCTCCCCCATGAAGGCGGACGCGACAGGAAGGAGTTCCCACGACCCGAGGTGCGCGGTGATGTAGATAACCCCTTTGCCGCGATCCTTGGCCTTCTGGTAGTGCTCGTACCCCTCAATCTGGATGAGCCGCCGAAAGTTTTCCCGATCGATCTTTGGAATTCGACACGTTTCGACGACGGTGCGGCCGAGGTTGATAAAGGTCGAGCGAACCAGCTCATCGATGGCCGATTGGGAGAGCTGGCCATTAAAGGCTCGCTGCACGTTCTCCCTTGCGATCTCCCGATGCTTGCGGTCCAGGCGATAGACGAGCGCTCCCAACGACTCCCCGGCCAGATAGGCCAGGGAGGAGGGAGCATAGAGTAGGCTCTTCGCGAGGGCCATCGCACCCAGAAACTCAAGGTAGGCGGACATGCCAACCCCAACCTCTCGCCTCATAAGGCGCTCGCTCCCAGAAGACCAGTGAGCATGCGATCCAATGCCTCCTCTCCCTCCAGCATTTCGAGCGCGATCGCCAGCCCGTACAGCGGCGTTACCATCTTTTCCAGGTTCAGTCGCGTCAATTTTACCATATCTTTTTCCGTGGTGACCATAAAGGAGGCGTGAGCCTTCATCGCCGACACGGAGAGGGACTCAAGATCGGCCGCAGAATAGGCGTAATGATCGGGGAACGCGCGGTGCGCCAGCACCACTGCGCCAAGTCGAACGAGGGTTGTTTCAAAGCCTCGCGGGTTGGCGATGCCAGAGAACGCCACCACGCGCTGGCCCATGAGCTCTGAAGGGGGGAGGCGCTTTTCCCCGCAGGGGCCAGTCAGGCCGAGAGGCTTATGGACTGCGAGCGCGATCGGTGCCGAGGGCGCATACCGTCGGAGCGATCGCTTGATCGGGTCCAAGTCAGAAACCGAGTCGGCATGCGTCAGCACCAGGAGATGCGCCCGTGCGAGTCCCTTCGGCCGCTCTCGCAACAATCCGGAGGGAAGCAGTCGGCCGTACCCCATCGGATTGGCAGCATCGAGCAGCACAATGTCCAGATCGCGATACAATCTGAGATGCTGAAATCCATCATCTAACACGATGACCCCGCATTTCAACTGTTCCCAGGCAACCTGGCCGACCCGGTAACGATCTGCGCCGGTCAGCACGGCAACCCCCGGAAGGTGGCGAGCCAATAGGTACGCCTCGTCGGCCGCCACCGGGGGCTCACACAACAATCCCCGGCCATCGGAAATGATCATTGGCGTAGTGGACCGACCCCGATACCCCCGCAGGACGATGGCCACGCGATGACCCTGCTTCTGCAACCGATGGGCGAGCATCTCGACGAAGGGAGTCTTTCCGGTGCCACCGGCGATCAGGTTCCCTACGCTCAGGACCGGGACTGGCAGCCGCCGAACACCGGTGAGGCCGCGGGCGAACAGTACGGCGCGGACCGAAACCAATCCTCCGTACACGTAGGAGGCGAGCCGCAGAAAAGCCAGCCAGGAGCGAGCGGCCCACGTGGCTCGATCGGCCCCCATACAGCGGACGGTCCAGGCCGACAACCCTTCGGTTGCTCTCATGGGAAGTATCGCTCCAGAAGAGCGACCGTTCGCTCGCACGCACCGCGATGCGCCACCAGCGCCTCCAAAGCCGCCTTGCCCATCCGATCCCTGCCCCCAGGGTCGCGCAGGAGCCCCGCAAGCTGCTCGGCCAATTCCTCTGTATCCTTGACCTGGAGAGCGGCCCCGCGCTCCACGAAGAACGCGCTGGCCTCGGAAAAATTCTCCATGTGAGGGCCGAAGAGAACCGGACGGCCATGGAGCGCCGGTTCCAGCAGATTGTGACCTCCCCTGGGGATCAGGCTTCCCCCGACGAAAGCAACACTCGCTACGGCATAGAGCGCCGAAAGCTCTCCGACTGTGTCCAGCAGAACGATCTGTGTCGCGCCGTCCCGTGTGCGGGCACGCTGGCTTCTCCTGACTGCGGTCAAGCCGGTCCCGGCGATCAGCGCCTCCACCCCAGCCAGCCGATCGGGATGGCGGGGGGCCAGAATGAGCACCAGGCTCGGGAACTCCTTGCGTAGGTGGATAAAAGCCCGAAGCAGGGCCTCCTCCTCGCCGGCATGGGTGCTGCCTGCAACCACGACCGGTTGCCCCGGCTCGATTTTCAACTCCCGGCGCCACTGTTCGGCAAGGGAGGACGCATCGGCATGAGAGGTCAGGTCGAATTTGAGGTTCCCAACTACATGGACCCGTTCGGGCGACGCGCCCAGTGCAAGAATCCGCTCGGCGTCTACGGCGCTCTGCATACAGAAGAGATCGATGTCCTGAAGCACCTGCCGAAAGAAAGGCCGGACGAGACGGTAACGCCGGAACGAACGAGCCGAGATTCGACCATTGATCACAACAACGGGGATCTTCGAGACCGCACAGGCACGGAGGAAGTTCGGCCAGATCTCGGTCTCGGTCAGGAGGATCAGGCGAGGGCTCACTGCCGCCAAGGCCTCATGAACGATCATGGGAAGGTCAAGGGGAAAATACACGACTCCCGCGGCCTTGGGGAAAGACCGTTTGGCGACCTCGCGCCCCGTATCGGTGACCGTGGAGACCAGAAGCGACAAGGTAGGGCGACGGGTCGTCCACATCGCGGCTAGGACTGACGCTGCCGCAACCTCACCCACCGACACCGCATGCAGCCAGACAGGATGAATCTCCTGAAGCCGAACGACGAGTGTTCCAGGGTATCGCCCCACGCGTTCGCGCCACCCTTCGCGGCGCCGGCGGATCCCCAGGGCGCCCAGGAGGAGCGAGGGCGACCAGGCGAGCAGAACGAGCGTCAGCAGCAGGGAGTAGGCATAGTACATCCCAGGACACCGCCTGTTACCGACTCGCCTTGAAGAATTCGTCGGCCTTCATCGTGAGGAGATCGAGGCGCTCTGCAAGGATGTCCTGATATTTTGCCACCTCCTCCTTTGTCGCCATGGGTTCCACATAGATGGGGTCGCCCCAGATGTAGACGGCGCGGGAGAACGGCAGGGGCAGCAAGAAGGCGTCCCAGCTCTTGAGGAAACGGCGTCGTCCCGCACTAAAGGTCAACGGCACAATTGGAGCCCCGGTGAGCTTCGCCAACTCGATAACCCCCGACTTGACCTTCGCGCACGGACCTTTTGGCCCGTCAGGGGTGATCACAAGGTTCAGCCCACCTTTGAGGGCCCGCATCATCTGTTTGAAGGCGCGCACGCCGCCACGCGTGGCGGACCCTCGAATCACACGGTATCCGAAAATCAGTGCAATGCGGGTGATGTACTCCCCGTCCCGATGCTGGCTGATGAGGATCGCTCCGGGTGCGCCTGGATAGACAAAAGGCATCATCAGGAGGCGTCCATGCCAGAAGGCGATAATGATCCGCTCCCCCTTTGCCCAGCAGGACTCGGGAGAGGCACGGTTGACATGAACGATCCACAGCAGCCGATGCAGACTTACCATGAGCCACGCTGCGACCCGAGGGACAACGCGCAAGATCAGGGGGTGTTCTCTGAGCCTCGTGACCGCGCGCGAGATGCGTGACGTGCCCATTAACCCTTCTCGACTGATGCCGCCGCCTCCGCGCTCAAATGCAGCATCTCCAAGATAGCGTCCGCGGCCCTGCCCGCGGCTCCCGGCTGCCCCAACCGATCACGCACCTCCCGAAGTTTCTGTTGCATGTGGTGTCGGCGTTCGGGCGATTCCAGCAGGCGACTGGCTTCGTCGGCGATACGATCGGGAGTCGCCTGAAACTGAATCAGTTCTGGCGCAACGGGCTCCTCAGCCACCAGGTTCGCCATGCCGACGTACGGAACCCTGATCAGCAGTCGACCCAGCAGCCACGAGAGGAGCGCAAGGCGATACACGACCACCATGGGGGTGCCGATGATGGCCGCCTCCAGGGTCGCAGTTCCCGAAGCAACAAGAATGAGGTCCGAAGCGGCTATGACCTCGTGGGTTCGACCCTGGACGACCCTGGCCGAAGACGCCTCCTGTTTCAGATGGGAACCGATCAAATCGAGGGGGATGCCGTCGGCAGCGGCAATGATGACACGAAGGTCCGGTCGGCCCACCGTGAGCCGCTTGGTCGCTCTGAGCAGGAGGGGCAGATGCCTCGCGAGCTCACCAATGCGGCTGCCGGGCAATAGACCCACAACGGAAGCCGCACGCTCCAGCCCCAAGTGCCGTCGGGCGTCATCCATTGTGGGCGGAGGTGATAACCGATCCAGGAGCGGATGGCCGATGTATAGGGCCTCGACCCCCCATCGTCGATAGAACACCTGTTCAAAAGGAAAGATGACCAGGAGCCGACGCACGTGCCTTGTGATCGAGCGGACCCTCCCGGACCGCCAAGCCCAAACCTGCGGGCCGATAAAGTACAGGACCGGGATCTGCCGCCGAGATGCCTTTCGAGCCAGGAGCAGGTTGAAGTCAGGGAAGTCCACAAGAATGAGCAGATCGGGGCGTGTGTCACGAAGGAGGCGGATCATACTCCGATAGGCGCGCCAGAGGGCGGGGAGCTTGCTGACCACCTCAGTGACGCCCACCACCGCCAGCTCTCCGGCATAGGCGTGAAGGCGCACCCCCGCCTCCCGCATTCTGTCCCCCCCAATTCCCTCGACGGTGAGGTAGGGCGCGCGGCGCAGCAGCTCCTGGACCACGCTGGCTGCATGGAGGTCTCCTGAAGCCTCCCCCGCCACGATGAGGATCCGACCCGTGGGCATCTCGCTTAGAGGACCTCCACGATTTGAGAAGCGACCTTCAGTGCGTCCCGACCTTCTTCCCCGGAGACCAGTGGCCTTTTTCGGCTGCGGACACACTCGATAAAGCTCTCCAACTCGACGCGAAGCGGTTCCGCTTTGTCGATGAAGATATCCTCCTTCACGATCTTGGGGGTTATCCCAAGAGCGGCGTCCCCTTCGCCAGGGATACGATGGTAGACCGCAATCTCCTGCTGAGCGTAGTCGAGGGAGATGAAGGTGTCACGCTGAAAGATCCGTATCCGGCGGACACGTTCGACGCTCACCCGGCTGGCCGTCAGGTTCGCGACGCAGCCGGACTCGAACTGCAGCCGTGCGTTGGCGATGTCCACCTGATCC
>JACPQX010000023.1 GCA_016190255.1 Candidatus Methylomirabilis oxygeniifera
TCCAGGGGAACGTCAAGTATTTCCCCTCACCAGCGAAGTAGTACTCCACATGGCACTGGCCGCAGACATACGAGCGCATCTCCTGCCTACTGGCTTGGCTGACGTCGATGCCCCGCGCCTTCATCGCCTCGGCGAAGGCCGGTCGGGTGATCCGCAAGGCCATCGTGTTCCCGTCGTGGCAGTCGGCGCAGCCGATGGCGAGTTCCTTCCCTTCGGCCCGCACCTTGGCCACCAGGTCCTTCATCGGAGTCCTATAGAACTCCGCCACCCCCATCTCCCGCATCAGGCTGGGATTTCTGGAGCTCTTGCAGGTGAAGCATGTCCCGGGTTTTTGGTCCCCCAGACGCCTGGTCTCTGTCACATCGGTAAAGGCCCACGCGTGGCCCCGCTCTTCTCGGTAGTCAATGGAAAATGCATATCCTGCCCACAATCGCTTCATGGCCGGGTTGACATCGAGCTTCTGGTAGTTCTCGGAGCCGCCGTACTTGGTCCGGCCGACGTTCTGCTTGGTCCGACGGAACCCATCGGCCTCCCTGGGGAAGTTCTCCGCCCACTTATCCGGATCGGGCTCATCGACCGCGATCTCCTTCAGCCGCAACGGATACTGCCGCGCCTCCTGCTTCCGCTCGACGATCGACACCAGCAGACCGGTGACCAGCGCTGTCAGCGCCGCCGCCGCTCCCACCAGCGCGCTATACTTCACTATCTTGGTCATCGCTTTTCTTCCGTCAATTTCATCAAAGATGGCCGACCCTCGCGTGGCACGAGAGGCAAGGTTGCATCTCTCCGCTCGCCGTCCGGTGAATCTCGCTGACCACCCCCGCATGACAGCGGATGCAATTATCTTGGGCCACGCGACGGTTCATCGCATTGGCATGGATCGGATCGTTAAAGTTGTCCAGGGTGAACCTCACGCTGTGGTTGAACCCGTTGACGAACTTGACGGACCACTTGCCCACAAAGCTATGTGGGGTATGACAGGAATTGCACGTGGCCACGGCCTTATGGCTCCCATGTGACCAGGCCTCGTACATATCCCGCATCACGTGACAGTTCAAGCAGGCGGCCGGGGCGTCGGAGAAGTAAGCAGTCCCCTTTGCGTACCAGGTCGTAAAGCCGCCGAGGCCGAGCAGAGCGCCCAGCATGAGTAACGCCAGGAGCTGAATACGCTTAGAGTTCACAGCTGACCGCACCGCAAAATCCCTCTGTAGGGGGGAGAAGAAAAACACTTCACTGGATTATAACGCATATTGCAAACAACGCCATCTTCAAATCGAAGAATACACTCAAGGATATCGCTTGAAAAATGTCGATTCGGAGGGTAGCATCCGTGGAAAGGGAATCGAAACAAGGGTGCGGCCGCAATGGGGGATTTTCTAAACATGAGTCACGAACTCGAATCCAACAAGGAGGGCAACGATGCCGAAGCAAAAGCTTCCAGTTCCATTTGAGCGATTTGCCAAGGAATTCTCAAAGGCTCACGCGGCCTACGAGCGCCTCGGCTCCGCCTGTCACACCTCGGGTCCTCTGGAGGCCAAGACGCGCGAGTTGATCCAACTCGGGATGGCGATCGGGATCAGGTCAGAGGGGGCCGTTCATTCTCACGTCAAGAAGGCTCATGCGACAGGGGCTACCGCCGAGGAGATCAGGCACGCGGTGCTCCTGGGAATTCCCACCCTGGGGTTGCCCACGACCGTCGCGGCCTTTACCTGGGTCGGCGATATCCTTGACGCCAAGAGCCGATCGAAGGCGAGGTAGTCGCTTCAGGCGTCGCGAAGGAAAGACGTTCGGGAGGACGTTGAACAGGGCAATGAGCTCGAAGACGGGGAATAAATGCCCCATTTCGAAAGTTAGCGTTTTTACTAGGCTTCAGACAATTCCCTCGATTTGTCTGGGAATGAATGTCTCACCTTGCCGATAAGTCGGACGGCTCGCGCGCACCCGTCTGATCGGACAGAAGTATTGCTATGTAGTTGAAAACTAAGTACCTGATCAATTCCCACCGCGGCCCAGAACCTGATCGTTGAGACTGGCATGTTCGTTGCTCCTCCCTCCCTTCATCGAAAGCGGAGTGGGAATTGTCCCGTTTGTCAACGGCAGTCACTGTCCTGATTCTCGTGGCCCTTACGGGCTGCAGGGACGCGCCCGAGCCTCCGAAGATCAGGCTTACCTCCGAGGCTCTGGAAAGCGCGCGGCGGCCCGTTCAGCCGGTCAAGGTGCCGGTCCGGGTCGCCGTCGCCCCGGTCATTTCGCCCCGGGAGAATTTCCGGCTCTACGCCCCCCTGATGGATTACCTCGCCGAAAAACTCGATCGACCGGTCGAGTTTCTCCAGCGTCCAACCTACAGCGAAATCAATGATCTCGTCCGCAACGGGCACGCCGATATCGCATTCGTCTGCGACTACGCCTACATCCTCGGGCAACGCGACTTCGGAATGCAAATCCTGGCCGTTCCCCAGATCATGGGGCAGATCACCTACCACTCTCTTTTGATCGTCCCGGCCGAAAGCGAGGCACAATCCCTTGAAAATCTTCGCCGGAAGAGCTTCGCCTTTTCCGATCCCCTTTCCAGCTCCGGCTGGCTCTATCCCGCGTACCTTCTCACACTGAAGGGCGAGCGGCCGGAGGCCTTCTTCGCTCGCACGGTATTCACGTATAGCCATGACAACACCATTCGGGCGGTGGCGAATCGGCTTGTGGACGGAGGCGCGGTGGATAGCCTGGTCTACGATTTCATGCTGTCCCAATCCCCCGACCTGGCTCGGAGCCTGCGCGTCATCGGGAAGTCTCCGGCATGGGGGAATCCCCCGGTGGTGGTCCACCCACGGATTGACTCCTCGCTCCGCGAGCGCCTGCGCCAGATTCTCCTCTCGACCCACCAGGACCAAGCGGGGAAACGGCTTCTGGCGAATCTGATGATCGATCGCTTCGTCGGCCTCGACGACACATACTACAGAGATGTCCGGGCCATGGCAACAACCATCAAGGCCCAACGATGATCCCTGGCTGGTCGCGGCTTTCGTCCTGGGTCCTGTCAGTCCCCATCAGGGTGAAGATCATGGGGATCGCGCTCGGGATGGTGACGCTCCTCGGGCTGGGGGTGACGCTTCAGGTCCGCTCGAGCATGCAAGTGACCCTCCAGGCGGAGCTTCAGCGCCGCGCAGCCGCCACCGCGCGCGACGTCGCCGGCCGAGCCGCCGATCTCATCGTGACGAACAATATTTTCGCGCTGCATGAGCTCGTTCGAACGACACTAGAACATAACGAGGACACGCGATACGTCCTGGTGCTCGACCGGTCGGGTGAGACTCTTGCCCACACGCTGTCCGGCAATCCCTCGCCCGAACTCCTCAGGGCCAACCTTCCTGCCCTGGACGAGGCTGTCCGTATCCAGCCTTTGGACATTGAGGAGGGACGAATTTACGATGCGGCCGTCCCCATTTTCGGTGGTCGCGCCGGGGTCGCCCGGGTCGGCATGTCCGACCGAAGGATGAGCGCCATCGTGGCCGCTACGACCCGCCGTCTGCTGGCAGTCACCGCCCTCGTTTCCCTCGGCGGCGTGGCTGCGGCCCTCCTGCTCACCTTCGTGCTGACTCGCCCTATCCTCGCCTTGGGAAAGGTGGCCCAAGCGGTCGGACGCGGCGAGTTTTCGCAAAAGGCGCCGGTCTGGTCGCGCGACGAGGTCGGCCGACTGACGGAGGCCTTCAACGCCATGACGGAGGCGCTCGACCGATCTCGCCGTCAGATCCTCCGCCGAAACGCCGAACTTTCGGCGCTCAACGCGATCGCGGTCACGGTGAGTGGCTCCCTGCACCTCGACGAGATCCTTGAGGGGGCTTTGTCCAAGGTCCTCGAAGTCATGAACCTTCGGGCGGCCTGGATCTTCCTCGATGAAGAGGGAGCACAGGTGCTGGCGGCCTCTGCCGGCCTCACACCAGACGCCGCCCGCGCGCAGGCGGCTCACGCGTCCGTCCCACTGAAAGCGAAGGAGCGAGTACTCGGGATCATGAGTGTTGTCACGAACGAGGCCGGCGCCCTCAGCCGCGAGGACCTCAACCTGCTGACTGCCATTGGGCATCAGATCGCGCTCGCGGTCGAAAACGCGCGCCTCTACGAGGAGGTCCAGCGAAAGGAAGAAATCCGGCGACAGCTCTTGGACAAGCTCATCACTGCTCCGGAGGAGGAGCGTCGCCGGGTCGCCCGGGAACTGCCCGACGAAGTCGGACAGAGCATCACCGCCCTGAACAGGAACCGGGGAA